>DASWFL010000237.1:0-12701 GCA_036394255.1 Steroidobacteraceae bacterium | reverse complement strand
ATGGAGACCTAAAAAGCCGCAGCACTCTACTGGTGCCATGGCCTCCACCGCAAGGGCGGGAGGCTGCAGCCCGCTCAGTCCAGGCGCTTGCGGAACCGGGCCGCGGCCAGCGCCACGGCCAGCACCAGGAAAATGCTCAGCTTGAGCACCGGCTGCCACAGGGCCGCCAGTGAGGCCCCGCGCAGGATGACGCCACGCAGGATCTCGATGAAATGGGTCAGGGGCAGCGCCTGGGCCAGATACTGGACGGTCCGGGGCATGCCCTCGAAAGGAAAGGCGAAGCCCGACAGCAGGATGGAAGGGAGCAGCGTAAAAAAGCCGAGCTGCATGGCCTGGAACTGGGTCGTGGCGATGGTGGAGATGACCAGGCCGAGCGCGAGCGTTGCGGCGATGAACAGGCCCGCGCCCACATACAGGTCGATGAGGCTCCCGTTGATCGGCACGTCGAACAGCAGCACGCCCAGGAGCAGCACGAGCGTGGTCTGGACCAGGCCCACTCCCACGAAGGGCAGGAGCTTGCCGACCATGAGTTCCGCCGAGCGCACCGGCGTGGTGATCAGCAGCTCCAGGTTGCCGCGCTCGCGCTCGCGCACCAGTGCGATTGCGGTGAAAATCACCATCGTCATGCTGAGTATGACGCCGATCAGCCCCGGCACCACCTGCACCGCGGTGCGCCGCTCGGGATTGAACTCGTTGAGCAGCTCGATCGTGGGCGTGGCGCGCGAAGGCATGCCGCTGCGCCCCGGGAGCGGCGCCTGCTGGATCGCGCGCACGGCGGTGTCGACCCCCGGCCGCGTGCCATCGACGATGACCTGCGCCACGGAGCGCGTGCCGTCGATCCGCCGCCGCTCGAAATCCGGCGGTATATACAGGCCCGCGTGGACCTCGCCGGTCTGGATCAGCCGCCGGAGCTCATCGACCCCGGCGGGGCGCGCGACGAATTCCACCACCTGGCTGGAGGCGATCTCCGCCACCAGCGAGCGCGATGCCTGCGTCCGCGCCAGATCGACCACGCCCGCGCGCACGTGCCGGACGTCGTAGTTGATGCCGTAGCCGAAGATCATCATCTGCAGCAGCGGGATGCCTATGATCATTGCCAGCGTCATCCGGTCGCGCGACATCTGCCGCAGCTCCTTGACGGCGATGGCCCGGATGCGCACCACGGGGGCCGGCAGCATCAGTGCCTGTCCATGGTGGCGCCGACGAACACGTCTTCCAGACTGGGCGCAGCCACGCGTACTGCCGCGTCCAGGCCGCGCGCCGCGAGCAGCGCGCGCACGCGTTCGACCGGGTCGCGCTCTGCGGGCGCGAACAGCGCGTGCAGCCGCAATCCCAGCTGCGCCAGGGAACGCAGCGTGTCGAGGCCGTGGAGCGCGGCGCGCGCGGCGGCCGGATCGTCGGTCTCGATTTCAACGACCTTGAGCGGCAGCGCCGCCATGAGCTGCTGCGGCGAGCCGTTGGCGACGATGCGGCCCAGATCGAGGATGGCCAGTCCATGACAGCGTTCCGCCTCATCCATGTAGTGCGTGGACACCAGGATGGTCGTCCCCAGCGCCGTCAGCGCAAACAGGCTTTCCCAGAAATCACGCCGGCTCTGCGGATCGACGGCGCTGGTGGGCTCATCCAGCAGCAGCAGCGCCGGCTCGTGCAGCGTCGCGGCGGCGAGCGCGAGGCGCTGTCGCTGTCCGCCACTGAGCGTGGCGGCGGGCCGGTACTGGAACTCGGCCAGCCGGTACTCTTCCATGACGGTCGCGATGCGCTGCGCCGAGCGTCGGGCACCGAGGGTATAGATGCTGGCGAGGAATTCCAGGTTCTCGCGCGCGCTCAGGTCCTCCCACAGCGAGAAACGCTGCGTCATGTACCCGATCAGCCGCCGCAGCTCCTCGGCCTGGCGGGGGATGTCGAGCCCGAGCACGCGGATGGTGCCGCTGGTGGGCTTGATGAGTCCGCAGAGCATGCGAATCGTGGTGGACTTGCCCGATCCGTTCGGCCCGAGGAAACCGTAGATGTGGCCACGCGGAATGGACAGGTCCGCACCGTTGACCGCGGCCACCGGGCCGAAGCGGCGCGTCAGCCCGTGTGCCTCAATGGCGATCTCCCCGTCGCTCACGGCCTGCGATCCAGCCACACCTCGACCGGCACGCCCGCGGGCAGGTCGCGTGCCGCCGGCTCGCCCAGATCGATCTCGGCCAGGTACGCCAGATGGCTGCGGTCGCGCTGCGTCAGCGCAAAGTACGGCGTGAAGCTGGCCTCGCCGGCGATATAGCGCAGGGTGCCGGAAAACGGCTGCGGGAAGCCATCGACGTGCACCTGCAGATTCTGTCCCGCGCGGAGTGCTGCGCGCTGCGGCTCGGGTATGTAGACGCGCGCGTAGGGTACGCCGCCCGCCAGCAGGATGACGACCGGTGTGCCCAGCGCGGGCCGCTCGCCCAGGCGGTACGGGAGCGCCTCGACGACCCCATCGACCGGCGCCACCAGCTGCAGGCGAGCGAGCAGCACTTGCTGCTGCTGCAGTTGCGCCTGCGCGGCGCGCAGCGCCGCACGCGCCTGCTCGAGCTGTTCGCTGCGGGTGCCCTCCTGCAGCAGTTCCAGGCCGGCCTGCGCGACGGCCACCGCCGCCGCGCTGCTGTCGCGCAGCTGCTGCTGCTGATCGACCTGTGATTGCGCAATCAGGCCGCGCCCGACCAGCTCGGCCAGGCGCTCGTATTCCTTCGTCGCCTGCAGGCGCTGCGCCTCGGCCGCGGTCAGCTGCGCGCGCGCCTGCGCCAGCTCCTCGCGGCGCGCCCCATGCACGAGCTCCTCGAGCCGATGTTGCAGCTGACTGGCCTGCGCGGCCAGGCTGTCACGACTGGCCGCCAGCGCGCCGCCATCCAGCTGCGCGAGCAAATCGCCCTTGCGGACCCCCTGCCCTTCGGTGACCGGCATGGCCACGATCTGCTCGGCGGCGGGCGCCGCGATCTCGAAGCGATGACGCTCGATCGTGCCCACGGCCGGCACGCGGCCGTCGCGGGCGCAACTCGCAGCCAGCGCTGCGACACAGCAGGCGAGACCGAGGCGGAACGAAGCCAATCGCGCTCTCCGTGGGAGTGCCGGCCAACATTGTAGGCGGAGCGCCCGAGAGAGCGTCAATCGCTTGCCGGCCGTGGAACTTACAGGCTAACGTGCGCTCTCAAGGATTTGGACCGCAGGGGAATTCCGGATGTCCTATCGCTGGCCCGGGCGATCGCTCCTTGCCGGGGCGCTCTGCATCATCGTGGGCGCCGGGCTGTGCGCGCAGGCCGCGCCGTGGCCGCCCCGCGCCGCCGGTGAGCTGCCCTCCGCCCGCATCATCGTCAAGTGGCGCGATCAGGGCGTGGCGGCCGTGCAGATCGAGGGCACGGTCAATCGCGCGGCGCGGCTGAGCGCCTCCACCGGCATCCACCTGACCGCGATGCGCGAGATTCACGACCGGCTCGATCTGATGCGCCTGCCCACGGC
This sequence comes from Steroidobacteraceae bacterium, assembly GCA_036394255.1. Classification (GTDB taxonomy): domain Bacteria; phylum Pseudomonadota; class Gammaproteobacteria; order Steroidobacterales; family Steroidobacteraceae; genus FEN-1191. The sequence continues at coordinate 9,224 of DASWFL010000237.1, read as the reverse complement.
GCTGGCCGGTGCCGATCTGATGCAGGTCATCGCGCGGCTGCGGGCAGATCCGTCCGTGCAATACGCCGAAGTCGACGCGCGGCGCTACGCCCTGGCTTATCCTGTCCCGCCCAACGACCCGCGTTTCATCGCCGGCACAGACGCCAATGGCGACTGGCTGGGTCAGTGGTACCTGAACGACTCCAGCAGCGCCACTCCGGCGGCGATCGGGGCCACCACGGCATGGCAGACCTCCACCGGCGCGAGCTTCGTGGTGGCGGTGCTCGATACCGGCGTCGATTTCACGCATCCCGACCTCGGCCGCTATGGCGCGGGCGGCAAGCTGCTGCCCGGGTTCGACTTCATCTGCAACGATTCGGGCATGAACTGCAGCTTGACCACGCCCAGCAACAGCTATCTGGTCGCCAATGACGGCGACGGCTGGGACAGTGACCCGACCGATCCGGGCGACTGGATATCCACGACGGATCTGGCGCGCAGCGATCACTTCTTCAGTTCCTGCGGCACGGATGATTTCACCGATCATCACGTCGACAGCAACTGGCACGGCACGCGCGTCGCCGGCGTGATCGGCGCGATCACGAACAACGGTGTCGGCATCGCCGGCGTTGCGCCCGACGCCTTCATCCTGCCGGTACGCGTGATCGGCAAATGCCACGGATACCTGTCCGACATCGTCTCAGGCATGTACTGGGCCGCGGGACTGACGAGCTCGAGCCTCGCCGGCATCGCCACCAATCTCAATCCCGCGCCCATCCTGAATCTGAGTTTCGGCGGCATCGGTCCCTGCTCCCAGACCGAGCAGGACGCGGTCAACGCGCTCAGCCAGGCCGGGCACCTGGTGGTCGTGGCCGCCGGCAATGATGGCGGACCGCTTTCCGCGCCCGCCAACTGCCAGGGCGTGCTCGCGGTCGCGGGGCTGCGGCATGTCGGCACCAAAGTGGGTTACAGCAACGTCAGCAGCACCGCCGCCACGGTCGGCATCTCCGCACCCGCCGGCAATTGTGTGAACATCAACCCCCCCCATGTCCTTCCCTGGACGCAACCCTGCCTCTATTCGATCGAGACCACCAGCAATGATGGCCTGACTACGCCGGGCAATCCTTTCTATACCTACGCCCTGTTCAATGCCGCTTACGGGGGCACCACCCTCATCGCCAATGAGGGCAACGTGGGCACCAGCTTTGCCGCGCCCATCGTCGCCGGGGTGGCCGCGCTGATGGTGCAGGCCAACCGGAATTTCACGGTCCAGCAATTGATCGCGCGCATGCAGGCCGCGGCCACGCCCTTTCCGATTCCGGCCACCTCTCCGCCCGGCGGCGTCTGCCATGTCGCTGCGCTCACACTGGATGCCACCGGCCAGAACTACACCGACGTGCAGAATGCCGAATGCCAGTGCACCACCAGCACCTGCGGCGCCGGCATGGTGAACGCCGCGGCCGCGGTCGGGCTGGCGCTCAAGCCACTGGCCAGCATCATCACCTCCACCGATACGGCCAGCGTCGGGGAGAGCGTCACGCTCGATGGCAGCACCAGCATTGTGGCCACGGGGCGCACGATCCACAGCTACCAGTGGAGCGTCGATCCGGCCATCGCCATCGAAAATGCCAGCGCCGCCATTGCCAAAATCGTATTCCCGGCGCTCCGCCCGATCACGGTCACGCTGACGGTGACCGACGACGTCGGGCGACAGGATCAGGCCTCGAAAACCATCAACTCGGTGGCCCTGAGCGCGGGCGGCGGTCGCGGCACGCTGGCCGCGGAGGAGCTGCTGGCCCTGGCCGGCGCGGCCGCACTGGCGTTCCTGCGGCGCCAGAACAGGGCCGGTTGACACTTTTTGGCCCTGATCCCGCTATGCTACGCGGCTGGCCGCCCCGCGGCGGGCGCCAGTACACGACTGAGGAGAGCTGATTTGAGGGTATCCGCTTGCGCGCCGCCTGGGCGCTTGGTCTGCGCCTGGTTCCTCACCGCAACGGCCGCGATGCTGTCGGCCTGCGCCGGCGGTTCGCGCTCCCCCGTCACCGGTCCGGTGGGCACGACCGCGGGCGTCACGCTGAGCAGCTCGACCAACAGCGCCCAACTGCAGCAGGGTACAACGCTGGTGCTGACCGCCACGGTGACCAAAGATACGAATAATGCCGGCGTCACCTGGACGCTCCCGGGTGACCCGGCAGTGGTGGGTGTGCTGTCCAACATCACCACCGCCACGGTGACCTACACCGCGCCCACGGGCATCACCGGCACGACGACTCCGATCGTCACCGCAACCTCGATCGCCGACACCACGCAGTATGCGAGCGCCACGCTGGTGGTGCTGGGCACCCCGATCATCGACCCTCCGGTACTGTTCCCCGGCAATGTCAGCAGTCTCTATTCCGCCGGCGTGACGGTATCGGGCGGGCTCGCCCCCTTTACCTGGTCGGTGACGTCCAGTTCCGGCCCGCTCCCACCCGGCATCACGCTCGGCACTTCCACGATCGCGTCCACGGCGATCAGCGGCACACCCACGACAGAGGGCAGCTACCCGTTCCAGATCAAGGTCACCGACACCAACAACAATTCGGCGACCGTCGATCTCACGCTGCTCATCAAGCCTGCAGCGGCCTGCCTGCTGACGGGACACTACGCCCTGCTGTACACGGGCTACGCCAACGACAAGCCGGCCGTGGGCGCCGCCAGCCTCACGATCTCAACGGCCGGTACCCTCACCGGCTACCAGGATTTCACCGCCGCGGATACACCCATCGCTGAATCGGTTACCGGCACCTGCACCACGCGCACCGCCAACAACGGCACGCTCACGCTGACGGGCACCGGCGCCTCACCGATCTACGACTATGCCGTGACCACGAGCCTGGCGAGCGGCCGGGTACAGCTCATCAACGGTGGCGACACGCAATCCGGAACGGGATTGCTGCTGGTGCAGGATGCCACCGCGTTCAACCTGCCCGCACTCGCGGGCAGCTACGCCTTCGGCTCGCTCGGCGCTGCAACCGATGGAAGCCGCATGGGACTGGCCGGCACGCTGTCGATCGATGCCGGCGGAATGGTGATGGCCGGGCGCGCCGATTCCAACGGCAGCGGCGCGCTGAACGCCGCGCCGCTCACCGGGAACCTCGGCAGCCCCGATGCGAATGGGCGCGGCACGCTCGTGCTCACCAGCGGCAGTACCAGCTTTCACTTCGCCTACTACATCGTCACGGTCAACCGGCTGCTGATCGTCAGTGCCGAATCCACCGCGACGGCGCCGCGACTGGCCGGCTTCCTCACCCGCCAGTCCGGAACCTTTGACAACAGCAGCCTCGCCGGATCCGGAGTACTCAGCCTCTGGGGCGCCGGCAACTCGCCGGTCTCGCCCAATGCGGTGCTGGCGCTCGGCCGGTTGTCGAACGCCAATGCCGGCGGCGGCACGATCGATTTGGCGCTCGACACGGCCAGCCTGGCCACCGGGACGCTGAACAAGAGCTTCACGGGCGCCACTTACGCCGTCGACGCCGACGGCCACGCAGCGCTCAGCTACACCGATAGCGGCGTGACACGCAGCTTCGTGCTCTATCTGGACGGCCCCGCCAATGGCTACGTCGTGGAGAAGGGCAGCAGCGTGGGCAGCGCCGGCCTGCTCGAGGCGCAGATCGCGGGCCCCTACGTCAATACCTTGCCCGGTCTGTTCGTAAGCGGCACGCAGTTTGGCCAGGATGTCGCACCGATGCTGCTCTTGCCCGCGGTGCACGTCGCGGCCGGTGCCCTGTCGGCCGCCAATGCCACCGGTTTCTTCGCCCTGGATGCGGCTACGGGCCGCGGCATTGGCACCTTCACCGCGTCCGGAAGCCTCCCGGCTGTCATCGCGCTCTACGTGATCGGCCCGAACAAGATCGTGAGCTTGCGACTGGGCGCGATCAACCGCAGTGCGGTGATCGACTGGCTGGGCAGCTAGCGCAGACGCAGCAGGATCTTGCCGATGTGCCGGCTGCTCTCCATCAGCTGGTGCGCGGCGGCAGCCTCCGCCAGCGGAAAGCTGGCGTGCACGTGGGTGCGCACGCGCCCGGCCGCCAGCGCGGGCCAGACTTCGCGCAGCAGCGCGTCGCGAATGGCACTTTTCTCCGCCGGCGTGCGCGGCCGCATGGCCGAACCGGTGATGACCAGGCGGTTACGCAGCACAGGGCCGAAGTCCACTTCGGCACGAGTCCCGTGCTGGAACCCGATGAACACCAATCGTCCATCGCGCCGCAGCAGGCCCACGTTCCGCGGGATGTAATCGCCCCCGACCATATCGAGTACCACGTCCACGCCTTCACCGGCGCACAGCTCCCGCACCCGGGCAACAAAATCCTCGGTGCGGTAATTCACCGCCTCCTGCGCGCCAAATTCCCGGCAGAAGCGCGCCTTGTCCTCGTCGCCGACGGTGACCACGCACCAAGCGCCGCGCAGCTGTGCCAGGGCGATCGCCGCGAGGCCGATGCCGCTCGACCCGCCATGCACGAGCAACCGCTCGCCCGCCGCGAGGTGGCCGAGGTCCACCAGATTCGCCCAGACCGTAAACCAGTTCTCAGGCAGGCAGGCCGCCTGCTCGAGCGACAAACCCGCGGGCACCGGCAAAGCCTGCCCGACCGGCGTCCGGCAATATTCGGCGTAGCCACCGCCCGGGGTCAGTGCACACACCGCATCGCCCACCTGCCAGCCGCCGACATCGGCACCGAACGCCACGACGTGCCCGGCGACTTCCAGACCCATCACGGGGGAAGCATCGGGCGGCGGCGGATACTTGCCGTCCCGTTGCAGCAGGTCCGGGCGATTGACACCCGCGTAGTCCACTCCGATCAGCAGCTCGCCGGCCCGCGGGACCGGCATGGGCGCATCGCAGACACGCAGTGAGGCCGCGCCTCCCTCCGGACCGACTTCGATCTGCCGCATGACAACCCCCCGAGCAAGAGTACCGGCTGCGTCGAGCGGTAATATACGCGCTGCCCCACCGGGTGGAGCGTGGCTTGCGATGGCCAGAGCCCATCTCCGCTCACTGTGTCATCGTCCTGAAGGCCTGATCCGCGGCCCGGGGTCACGCCGGGTCTACGACCGGCCATTTACTTATCCTTGCTCCCCGACGCTGCCGCGCGACATCTGGACGCTGCGCACCATGGGAGGGTAGCTTGACCGACTCAATCTGCTGGAGTACCCATGAATCGATTCAAATTTCCCTCTTCCTCGTCCCCCTGGATCGGAGCGGCTGTCCTGGCCGTGGCCTGCTCGGCACTGGTTTCACAGCGCAGCAGTGCGCTCGACCTCGTGGGCTTCTACGCCGGCGGCGCCTTTGGCCAGGCGCAGGTTGAAGCCGGCGTACCCACCTTGGGCAGTTTCAAGAAAGATCACAGCGCTTATCAGCTGATGGCCGGCGTGCGGCCCGTTGCCCCATTTGGCGTCGAGCTGGATTACCTGGATTTTGGCCACCCGAGCGGGATGGTGGGCGGCTGGCCGACGGACTTGTCGATGAAAGGCGCGGCCGCGTTCGCAGCGCTGTACCTGCCGCTGCCGCTGCTCGACCTGTACGCGAAAGCGGGCGTTGCCCGCCTGCAGACCCGGCTGCGTACCATCACCGGCCTCACCTGTACCCCAACGAACCCCGGCTGCAACGTGTTCGTCAGCGACCATACCGATTCGCGCCTGGCCGCGGGCGTCGGCGTGCAGGTGAAGGTGGGCTCCTGGACCGTGCGCGGCGAATACGTGGGGTTCAGCGTAGCGGGCGGCACGCCCGGGATGACATCGATCGGATTGATGCGCACTTTCTTCTAAGAACGCCAGCTCACTGGGCGCGCAGGGCGCTCGCCATGAAATCCAGCGCGCCACGGAGCGAACTGGACATCGCAACGGTGGTCTGCGGCTGCTGCACCAGCGGCAGGATCTGCTCGCACAGCTGCTTGCCCAGCTCCACGCCCCATTGATCGAAGGCATTGACTCCCCAGAGCACGCTCTGCACGAACACCTTGTGCTCGTAGAGCGCCAGCAGGCGCCCGAGGGTGGGCGGGTCCAGTCGCTGGAACATGATGAGCGTCAGGGGCCGGCTGCCCGGGTGGATCTTGTGCGGCAGCAGCTCGGCGATGCGCGCGGGCGGCAGCCCCTGCCGGCGCAACTGCGCTTCGACCTGGGCGGCATCCTGGCCGACGGCAAAGGCCTCCGCCTGCGCCAGTGCGTTGGCGAGGGCCAGTTCCTGCTGCGGCTGGCTGCCGCAGGAGGAGATCACGGGCACCAGGAAATCGCAGGCGGCACGCGCGCTGCCCTGATGCAGCAGCTGGAAGAAGGAGTGCTGCGCATTATTGCCCGGCTCGCCCCAGATCACCGGACAGGTGGGCACGGGCGCGCTGCGGCCGTCCAGGCGCACCGACTTGCCGTTGCTCTCCATCTCGAGCTGCTGCAGATAGGCCGGGAGCCTGGCGAGCCGCTGGTCGTAGGGCAGCACGGCGAGGGTCGGCAGGCCGAGGAAATTGACGTTCCAGACACCGAGCATGGCCGCGAGCACCGGCAGATTCTGCTCCCAGGCCGCGGACTGGAAATGCTGGTCCATCTCGGCTGCCCCGCCGAGCAGGGCCTCGAAGCCTGCACCGCCGATCGCGATGGCCAGTGCCACGCCGATCGAGGACCACAGCGAATAACGCCCGCCCACCCAGTCCCACATGGCAAAGCGGTAGTCGGCATGCACGCCGAATTCGTCCATGGCCTTCTGGTTGGTCGACACCGCCGCGAAGTGCTGCGGGACCGCGGCTGCGCCCAGGCGCGATTGCAGCCACTGGCGCGCCACGAGTGCATTGCTGCGGGTCTCGAGCGTCGTGAAGGTCTTCGAGCAGACGATGAACAGCGTGCGCGCCGGATCGGCCTCCTGCAGCAGATCGGCAAGCTGACAGCCATCGACGTTGGACACGAAGGCGACGCGCGGAGCCCCTGGCGTGTACTGGCGCAGCGCCTTGACGGCCATCGCCGGCCCGAGGTCCGAGCCGCCGATACCGATGTTGACCACCAGCGTGTAGGCCTGGCCGGCGCTCGAGCGGATCGTGCCGCTGCGCACGCGCTCGGCAAAATCCAGCATGCGTGCGCGCTCGGCGCGGACCAGCGCGTCGACATCGACGCCACCCACCATGAGCGGTGCCGGTGCGCCCGTGCGCCGCAGCGCGGTGTGCAGTACCGCCCTGCCCTCGGTGAGATTGATGGGATCGCCGCGGAACATCGCCGCGATGCGCTCGCGCAGCCGCAGCTGCCCGGCCACTGCGGTGAAGGCCGCCAGCACCGGCGCATCCACCCGCTGGCGGGAATAGTCGAACAGCAATCCGGCCGCCTGCACCGAGCAGTGCGCAAATCGCTCAGGATCGGCGGCGAACAGTTCGCGTGTCGGAGCAATGAGCGGCGCGGCGGCGGTGAGCTGCGCCCAGGCCGGACAATCCACTCCGGCCGGCATACTCGGTGTCGGGGTCGTCAAATCTTCTTCTCCTGGCCTGATGTGCTGATCCGGTAGTAATCGCGGAACCAGTCCACGAAGCGGCCCACGCCGACCTCAATGGGCGTCTCCGGGCGGTATCCGATCGCCGCGGCGAGTTCGCTGATGTCGGCGAAGGTGTCCGTCACGTCGCCGGCCTGGCGCGGCTTCATGACGCGCTTGGCCTTGCGGCCCAGACTGGCTTCCAGCAGCTCGATGTAGCGCAGCAGCTGGATCGGCCGGTGGCTGCCGATGTTGTAGAGCCGGAAGGGCGCAGGGCTGCTGGCCGGGTCCGGAGCCAGGCTGTTCCATTGTTCGTCGGCCGTGGCAGTCCGGTCGATGATGCGCACGACGCCCTCGACGATGTCGTCCACATAGGTGAAGTCGCGCTGGTGGTGGCCGTTGTTGTAGATCTCGATGGGCCGGCCATCGACGATCGCGCGCGCGAAGCGGAACAAGGCCATGTCCGGACGTCCCCAGGGCCCGTAGACCGTGAAGAAGCGCAGTCCCGTGGTGGGCAGCCCGTACATCGCCGCGTAGCTGTGCGCCATGAGCTCGGTGGAGCGCTTGCTGGCGGCATACAGGGACATGGGGTGAGCAGCCGGCTCATGCACCGATGAGGGCAGTTTGCTGCTGGCGCCGTAGACCGAGCTGGTGGAGGCGTACACCAGATGCTCGACACCGTGGCTGCGGCAGCCTTCGAGGACGTTGAGCGTGCCGAGCACATTGCTGAAAATATAGCTGTGCGGATCCTTGAGCGAGTGGCGCACGCCGGCCTGGGCGCCCAGGTGCACGACGCGCTGGAATTTCTCGCGCGCGAAGAGCTGGGCCACGCCCGCCTGGTCGGCGAGGTCGAGCTTCACGAAGCGGAAGCCGCGCTCGCTGTCCAGCTGCGCCAGGCGCGCGCGCTTGAGCGTGACGTCGTAGTAGTCGTTGAGGTTATCCAGGCCGATGACCTCATCGCCGCGCGCCAGCAGGCGGCGGGAAGTGAAATAGCCGATGAAGCCGGCGGCGCCGGTGACCAGCACCTTCATGACTGGCGCCAGAGGCACCGACCGTGGCTTTCCTGCTGCAGCAGATCCTGGAGCCGCTCGTGGGCCGCGCGCTCCTGCTCATTGGCCGCCCGCACCAGCAGTGGCACGCGCCCGCAGTCCGCCCCCTCCCCGCCCCGGGCCGCCGCGCCCGGCCGTCCCGCGCCGGGGCGCGACCCCTCGTCCAGGGCCAGCGCACTCTGTCCACCCGTCATCGCCAGGTAAACGTCCGCCAGGATGCGTGCATCGAGCAGCGCACCGTGCAGCTCGCGGTGCGAGTTGTCGATGCCGTAGCGCTTGCACAGTGAATCGAGGTTGTTGCGCTGGCCCGGATGCATCTGGCGCGCCAGCGCCAGGGTGTCGAGCACCGGGCACAGTTCAGCCAGACGGACCGGCGTGGGCGCGTCCAGGCGCGCAAACTCGGCGTCGAGAAAGCCCAGATCGAAACTGGCATTGTGAATGATCAGTTCCGCGCCGGCGACGAAGGCCGTGAATTCCGCGGCGATCTCGGCAAAGCGCGGTTTGTCGGCCAGTTCCTGGAGCGAGATCCCGTGGATCGCGCGGGCGCCCTCGTCGATGTCGCGCCCGGGGTTGAGGTAGCGGTGAAAATGCCGCTCACTGGGGCGGCGATTGAGCAGCTCGACGCAGCCGATTTCAATGACGCGATGCCCGCGCGTGACTTCGAGACCGGTGGTTTCCGTGTCCAGTACGATCTGTCGCATCAGCGCGATCTTACC
>DASWFL010000236.1:0-3398 GCA_036394255.1 Steroidobacteraceae bacterium | reverse complement strand
CGCAAACTCTACGAGCAGCTCGCAGCCGGCGCGGACTTCGATCCGCGGGCGCGGTTCGCGCAGGAGAAGCACCGTGGCCGCTGAAAGAGACGACGCCGTCTGGGTGACCGAATCGCAGCAGTATTCCCTGGCCGAGCTCGTGTCCCTCTCGGGACTGCCCGAGGCGGAGCTGCGCGAGCTCGTCGAATGTGGCGTACTCCGGCCCGCCGATCCGGAGGCTCCCAGCTGGATATTCAGCGGCCAGTGCCTGCTGAGTGTGCGCGCCGCGCACCGGGTACGGGCCAGCTTCGAGCTCGAGCCGCACAGCCTGGCCCTGCTCGTATCGCTCCTGGAGCGGATCCGCGAGCTGGAGACGCGGCTCGGCCTGCTGTACGCGCAACTGCCGCGGCAGTCCCCGGACTAGGGCCGGTACACCGGCTCCCGCGCCAGCCAGAGCGCAGAGGCACGCGTAACCGCGCGTGCGTGCAGCCACCTGAGAACCATCAGGGGGATGGCCGTGGCAACGCCAGGCCCTGCTGCTGCAACACTTTGCGCAGCCGGTCGGGGCGGTCGCTGATCATGCCGTCGACGCCAAAGCCGAGCAGGCGACGCATGTCGGTGGGATCGTTCACGGTCCACGGCACGACGCCCAGGCCGAGCGCGTGGGCCTCGCCGACCCACTCAGCATTCAGATCCAGATAATCCGGCGCCCACAGGTCCGCACCGACCGCTTTGACGAGTTGCGGGACCGAGCGCCCGATCTGTTGCGGATCGAGCCCGCCGAGCCAGGGCGAGGGAACGGCGGCGCCCAGGCGCACCGTATCAAAGTCGGGCTGCTGGTCGGTCGACGCCACGATCGTGGCCTGCGGGAGTTGAGTGCGCGCGGCGGTGAGGACCCGCCAGTCGAAGCACAGTATGTTGGTGAAGGCCTCCATGCCGGTGCTGCGCACCGCTTCCGCCAGCAGCCGGACGAACGGCTCCGGCGCCAGCGTCGCTGCCGGTTTCTCGGGCGAGATCTTCACCTCGATGCTGGCCCGCACGCGACCACCCCCGTGGGTCCTGATCAGATCGAGCACGTCCGTGAGCTTCGGGATCCGCTCGCCGTCCACCGCCTGCTGCTGCGGGAAGCGCGCGGCATAGGCGCTGCCCGGCCGCAGCCGGCCCACGTCATAGGACTGCAATTCTTCGTAGCTCAGCGCCAGGATCGGCGGACCGGCACTCTCCAGGAAGCGCCCGCGCGCGTCCCGCGTGCAATCGGGATTCAGCTGCGCGTCGTGAGTGACCACGATCACGCCATCCCGCGTCACGAGGCAATCGAACTCCATCGCCGCTACGCCCAGCGCCATCGTGCGCGAAAATCCGGCCAGCGTATTTTCCGGCCACAACCCGCGCGCCCCGCGGTGACCGTGCAGGTCAAAGCCCGCCCTGGCGATCGTCATGGCTCCAAATCCCCAGCTATTGCCCTGCCGTGATATTAAAACTATTCTCGGCCCGCGGCGTGATTGGGAGCGCCTGCGGAGAAAGCTGATGGGTCGTTCAATGTCCTTCCTGACGGCGCGGCTCCTGCTTGCCACAGTCCTCCTGGCACTCATGGCCTGCGGCCGGAGCAACGCGCCAAGTCCGGCCGCGGGCGAGCGCGCCGACGATGCCAAGGTGCTGCGCATCATCACCTGGTCGGACTACGTGCCCGCCGAGGTCGTGGCACTGTTCGAGAAGGAAACGGGCATCCAGGTGCAGGTGACGCTCTCGAACAACGAGGAGATCATCTCCAAGCTCCGCGCCACCGGTGGGGCCGGCTTCGATCTCGCCCAGCCCTCGCAGGACCGGCTCCTCGGCGCGCAGCAGGAATTCCGGATCTACAAGCCGATCGATGAGTCCAGGGTCAAGCTCGATCAGTTCCTGCCCGACCTGCTCGCGACGGTGCGGAAGAACGCGACCATCGACGGCAAGCTCTATGCCCTGCCCTATGTGTGGGGCACGGAAGGGCTGGTCTACAACTCCAAGCACGCCCAGATCGCCGACTATATGGATCTGTGCCGTCCGGCGCTGCGCGGCAAGACTTCGGTGCGCCTGCGGCGCCCGGCCCTGATGGCCTATGCGCTCGCACTGGGTCAGGATCCGTTTGCGCTCTATGGCGACATCCCCGCCTACACGGCGCTGATGCAGAAGGTCGGCAAGACGCTGATTGCGTGCAAGCCGAACTTCCGCTTTTTCTACGACAACAAGGACCAGCTGCTCAACGGCGTGCGCTCCGGTGAGATCGACGCCGCGATGATGTGGGATTCGGGCGGCTGGACCCTGAACCGCGAGAATCCCGACATCAAGTACATCAACCCCAAGTCCGGCGCGATTGCGTGGATGGACACCTTTGCGCTGCCGGCGCGCGGGCGCAATGAAGCGGGGGTCTACGCCTGGATCAATTTCGTGATGCGCCCGCAGATCGCGGCGAAGATCGCCAAGTCGATCGGCAACTTCATGGCCGCCAAGGATGCCGAGCAGTACATGGATCCGCGCCTGCGCGCGCAATTCAACGAGAGCTTTCCGGACGGCCTGAAGAATATCAAGTGGTATCCGGCCATACCCCCGGGCCTTGAAGAGATCGAGGGTGGCATTCTCGATCGGATCAAGGCGGCCGATTGAGCACGCCGGGGGGCGCTGGAGCGGCCGCTGCTCCGGATCTGGAGGCACGCGCGGTCAGCAAGCGCTTCGGCACGCATCTGGCCGTCGACAGCCTTTCCTTCACCGTCAAGCGTGGCAGCTTCTTCTCGATCCTTGGGCCCTCTGGCTGCGGCAAGACCACGCTGCTGCGGATGATTGCCGGATTCATCCAGCCCGACGCGGGCGACATTGCCATTGGCGGGCGCAGCATGGCCGGTGTGGCGCCTAACCGGCGCCCGGTCAATATGGTGTTCCAGCAACTGGCCCTGTTTCCCATGATGTCGGTGCACCAGAACGTGGCCTTCGGCCTCGCGCGCCGCGGCGTGGGGCGTGCCGAGCGCCTGCGCCGCGCCGATGCAATGCTCGAAACGGTGGGCCTGGGCGGCGCGGGGAACAAGCGCGTCGACGAGCTGTCCGGTGGCCAGCGCCAGCGCGTGGCGATCGCGCGCAGCATGGTGCTCGAGCCCACGCTGCTGCTGCTGGATGAGCCGCTGGGCGCACTGGATCTGAAGCTGCGTGAGCACATGAAGATCGAGCTCAAACAGCTGCAGGCATCCTTTGGCACCACCTTCGTCTACATCACACACGACCAATCCGAGGCGCTGGTCCTGTCCGACCACGTCGCTGTCATGAATCACGGGCGTTTCGAGCAACTGGGTAAGCCGCAGCAGCTTTATTACGAGCCGGCAACTGCCTTCGTGGCGGCCTTCGTCGGCGCCAACAATCGCATCTTCGGCCAGTTGAAGCGCTGTGACGGTGAT
>DASWFL010000235.1:0-3011 GCA_036394255.1 Steroidobacteraceae bacterium | reverse complement strand
CGCCAGCGCATGAAGCTGGGCCGCCACGAGGTCGGGCTCGACCGGCCGCTGTTCCTGATCGCCGGGCCCTGCGTGATCGAGTCGGCCGCGCTCGTTGAAGAGGTGGCGGGAAAGATGTGCGAGCTGACCGCAGCCTTAGGCATGCCCTATGTCTTCAAGGCCTCCTTTGACAAGGCCAACCGCTCCTCGGGCGCGAGCTTCCGCGGTCCCGGCCTTGAGCAGGGCCTCAAGATTCTGGGCGACGTCCGCGCGCACTTTCAGGTCCCGGTGCTGACCGACGTGCACGAGGACACGCCCGTCGAGGAGGTGGCCAGCGTCGTCGATGTGCTGCAGACACCGGCTTTCCTGTGCCGCCAGACCAATTTCATCCGCCGCGTGGCGGCCGCCGGCCGTCCCGTCAATATCAAGAAGGGCCAGTTTCTCTCGCCCTGGGAAATGCAGCAGGTGGTCGACAAGGCGCGTGCCGCCGGCAACCAGTCGATCATGGTGTGTGAGCGCGGCTTCAGTTTCGGCTACAACAACCTGGTCACGGACATGCGCTCACTCGCCGTGATGCGCGCCACCGGCTGCCCGGTCGTATTCGATGCCACGCATTCGGTGCAGCTGCCCGGTGCGGGTGCAGGCGTGTCGGGCGGCCAGCGCGAGTTCATCCCGGTGCTGGCCCGCGCCGCGGTGGCCGCCGGTGTGGCCGGGCTGTTCATGGAGACCCATCCGCGGCCGGAAACGGCGCTGTCCGATGGGCCGAATGCCTGGCCGCTGGATCGGATGGCCAGTCTCCTGGCCACCCTCCACGAGCTCGATCGCATCGCCAAGGCCAGACCCTTCGAGGAAAGCAGCCTATGAGCCGTATCGTCGGGATTCAGGGGCGCGAGATCATCGATTCACGCGGCAATCCGACGGTCGAGGCCGAAGTGACACTCGCCAGCGGCGCCATGGGGCGCGCCGCGGTCCCCTCGGGTGCGTCGACGGGCTCGCGCGAGGCGGTCGAGCTGCGCGACGGGGACAAGAAGCGTTTCCAGGGCAAGGGCGTGCTCAAGGCGGTCGGGCACGTCAATGGCGTGCTGCGCGCCGCGCTCATCGGCCGCGACGCTGCCGACCAGGCCGGCCTCGATGCACAGATGATCGAGCTGGACGGTACCGACACCAAGAGCAAGCTCGGTGCCAACGCCCTGCTGGCGATATCCCTGGCCAATGCACACGCGGCGGCGCGCGAAGCGGGGCAGGGGCTGTACCAGTACCTGGGCGGCAAGCGCGAGCCCCTGCTGCCGGTGCCGCAGATGAACATCATCAACGGCGGCGCGCACGCCAACAACAGCCTGGACATCCAGGAGTTCATGATCCTCCCGGTCGGGGCGCGCACGCTGCGCGAAGCCCTGCGCTACGGCGCGGAGATCTTCCACACGCTGAAGAAGACGCTCAACGAGCAGGGCCTGAGCACCGCGGTGGGCGACGAGGGGGGCTTCGCGCCGGACCTGCCCTCCAATGAGGCCGCGCTGCAGACGATCATGCAGGCCATCGAACGGGCCGGATACAAGCCCGGCAAGGATGTATACCTGGGCCTGGACGTCGCCAGCTCGGAATTCTTCCGCGACGGCAAGTACGAGTTCGCCGCCGAGCACCGCAGCTTCTCTTCGGTGGAGTTCAGCCGCTATCTGGCCGACCTGGCCGCCCGCTATCCGATCATCAGCATCGAGGATGGCATGGGCGAATCCGACTGGGCCGGCTGGTCGCACCTGACGGCCGAACTCGGCCGCAAGCTCCAGCTGGTGGGCGACGATGTCTTCGTGACCAACACCAGGATCCTGGCCGAAGGCATTTCGCGCGGCATCGCCAATGCGGTCCTGATCAAACCCAACCAGATCGGCACGCTCACCGAAACGCTGGCCGCCATCGACATGGCCGACCAGGCGCACTACGCCGCGGTGATCTCGCACCGCTCGGGCGAGACGGAGGACTGCACGATCGCCGATATCGCCGTGGCGACGGCGGCGACGCAGATCAAGACCGGATCGATGTCCCGCTCGGACCGCATTGCCAAGTACAATCAGCTGCTGCGCATCGAGGAGGCGCTGGGTGCGCGGGCGCGCTACGCGGGCCGCGACGCCTTTCCGATCAAGCCATGAGGTGCCGGCGATGAAGTGGTTTGCTGCCGCGCTCGCCGCAGCCCTGCTGCTGCTGCAGTACCGCATCTGGATTTCGGGCGACGGGGTCGGCGAGGTGCTGCGCCTGCGCAACGCGGTCGCCGCGCAGCAGGCCGACAACCAGCGGCTCTCGGAGCGCAATCGCCAGCTCGCCGCCGAGGTGCGCGATTTGAAGCAGGGCTACACCGCGCTGGAAGAGCGGGCGCGCACCGACCTGGGGATGGTGGCGGAGAACGAGACTTTCTTCCAGGTGCTGCCCGCGGGCTCGCCGGCAGTCACGCCCGTTACGCCCACCGCGCCCACGCGTACGGCGGCGCGCTAGAGTTCCGCCCACACCGGGGATTGCTGCATGCGTTATTGGCTGGTGATGCCGGCGGCCGGTGCCAGCCAGCGATTCGGCGGCGTCCGTCCCAAGCAGCACATGGAGCTCGCCGGACGCACGGTGCTCGAAGCGGCCCTGCAGTTGTTCATCGACGACGCGCGCTGCGCCGGCATCGCGGTCGCACTGGATCAGGACGCCCTGGCCGATGCCGCGCTGCGCCGCCGCCTGGGCACCAAGGTCCAGACCGTGGCCGGGGGCGAGCAGCGCTGCGATTCCGTCTTGCAGGCCCTCGTCGCGTTGCGCTCAGAGCTGGCGGCGGACGATTGGGTGCTGGTGCACGATGCGGCGCGGGCCTGCCTCAGCCAGCGCGATCTGGACCACCTGTTGCAGGCGGGCGAGCGGGAAACGGGCGGCGCGCTGCTCGCCGCTCCCGTCAGCGACACGCTCAAGCAGGCCGGCGCCTCGCTGGCCATCGAGGGCACGCTCGAGCGCGCCCTGCTGTGGCGGGCTCTGACGCCGCAGATGTTCCGCTTCGGGCCGTTGCTGGC
>DASWFL010000234.1:0-12330 GCA_036394255.1 Steroidobacteraceae bacterium | reverse complement strand
ACCTCGATCCAGCCCGCCGCGGGCGCGGCTCGCATGATCGACAGCGGCCGGCGCATCGGCAGGGCCGTTTCGCAGCGGATGTGCACAAAGCTGCCGGGCGTGGCGTGCCGCGCCGTCAGTGGTGCCGCAATGCGCAGGATGTGCTGCTGCGCTTCGCAGCGGTCGTGCTGCAGGACGGTGCCTTCCTCGACGAAGATGGTGCCGCGGTGCGGCCTCATGCGCCGCCCGGGCGCGGCCGCATCACGGCCTCGAGCACCGCCATGCGCACTGCCACACCATTGCGGACCTGGGAGCGGATCACCGACTGCGGTCCGTCGGCGACCTCGGAATCGATCTCGACGCCGCGGTTCATGGGCTGCGGATGCATGACGATGGCGTCCGGACGTGCGCCCCGCAGCCGTGGCAGCGTGAGGCCGAAGCGCGCGAAGTATTCCTCGCCATGCGGTATCTCCGCCTGCGTCATGCGTTCCTTCTGGATCCGCAGCATCATCACCACATCGGCGCCGCGCAGGCCCTCCTCGAGCGTCAGGCAGCGCTGGCCGGCCGGAAATTCGCCCGCCGCGGGCATCAGCCCCGGCGGGGCGACCAGGCGCAGCTCGCCGACGCCGAGGGCCGTGAAGACCTCATAGGCCGAGCGCGCGACGCGCGAGTGGCGGATGTCCCCGACGATGGCGACGCAGAGGCGCTCGAAGTGATCGCCCTTGTGCTGGCGCACGGTCAGGGCATCGAGCAGGCCCTGGGTGGGATGGGACAGGTGCGCCTCGCCGGCCGAAAAAACGCTGACGTGCGGGGCGACGTTCGCGGCCACAAGCGCGACCACGCCGGGCTCGGAGTCGCGGATCACGAAGGCGTCGAAGTGCAGGGCCTCGAGCGTGTGGATGGTGTCCAGCATGCTCTCGCCCTTGGCGCGCGAGGACAGCTGCACCTCGAGGTTGATGACCTCCGCGCCGAGGCGCCGTCCGGCCAGTTCGAAGGAGACGCGCGTGCGCGTGGACGGCTCGGTGAACAGATTGCCGATGGTCATGCCCGTCAGGGCGCGATTGCCCGGAGGGCGCTCGCCGAGCGCGCGGACGTAGCCCTGCGAGCGATCGAGGAGCGAGTCGATTTCGGTGCGGCTGAGTCCTTCGAGCGTGATCAGGTGGCGGAGGGATCCGTCGGGGCGCCGCTGGTCCGTCATGTAGTCCGACCCTTGAAGTCAGTATTCGCCACGCAGCCATCGCCCGAGGATGATCGCCGCCGCCAGGCTGTCGATATCCTGCCGCTGCACCCTGCGGTGGCGGGTTCCCGCGGCGCGCCGCCGCTTCAGTTCGGCGGCGGCCTCCAGCGTGGACCCCCTTTCATCGACGCGCGCCACCACCACTGCGGTACGCTGCGCGAGGGCTGCGGCGAAGCGATCGGCGGCGCCAGCCAGGGCGCCGGGCGTGCCGTCCTCATTATAAGGGTAGCCCACCACCAGCACGGCGGGTTTGTAGTCGGCGAGCAGCCGCTCGATGGCCGGCCAGTCCGGACCGCGCGCTCCGCGCGAGACGGTCGCCAGCGGCGCAGCGGACCTGGTGAGGGTATCCCCGGATGCCACGCCGATGCGGCGCAGCCCGAAATCGAAACCGAGTGCGCTGCCGCCGCTCAGGCGTGTCCTGCCACCAGGCTGACGCGCGAGCTGTGGACTCCGAGCAGCTGCCACGCCGCCTGCCAGCGCTGCTCGAAGGGCACCTCGTAGACGAGCTGCTCGTTCATCGGTACCGCCAGCCAGGCATTGTCGAGGATCTCGCGCTCGAGCTGGCCGGGCTCCCAGCCCGCGTACCCCAGGGCGACGAAGGCATCGCGCGGGCCCTCGCCGCGGGCGATGGCGGCGAGGATGTCGCGTGAGGTGGTGACCTGGATGCAGTCGGATATCTTGTGCGTCGAATCCCACTCCCCGCCGGGCCGGTGCAGCACGAAACCGCGATCGGTGTGCACCGGTCCACCGCGCAAGACCGGCCGCTCGCCGATGTCGGCCTGCTGCGGGTCGAGCTTCATCTGTGCCAGCACGTCGCCGAGCTTCATGTCCAGCGGCTTGTTGAGCACGATGCCGAGCGCGCCCTTGTCGCTGTGCTCGCACACGAGGGTCACGCTTTGCGTGAAATTGCCGTCGGCCAGCGAGGGCATGGCGACCAGCAGGTTATTGGCGAGGGAGTTGCTGTCGGGCATGTTTCGAGTATGGGGGTGCCGTCCGCCGCTCTCAAGGCCCATGGGGGACATTTGTGCCGGTCGTCACTGTCCCCTGGGCGAGGGCGCCGTTGACGAATTCCCACTGGTAGGCAAAGCGCAGCGAGGCGTAATCACGCGCCAGGGCGTGCGGAAAGGGCTCGAAGGGGCTGGCGAGCCTGAGAATCACCAGCGCCGCCTGGTCGATCTCGGGATAGCCGCTGCCGCGCTGCACCGTGGCATCGACCAGGCGCCCGTCCCGCCCCAGCGTAACCTCGATTACCGGGCTCCCGCTCAGCTCGCTGCGCCGGGCGGCCGTGGGGAAATTGAGGGTGCCGATACGCTCGATTTTGCGCCGCCAGGCGTCCAGATAGGGCGCCAGGTTCGAAGCCCGGGTGTCGGGGCTGATCCACTCGCCGGTCTTCGGATCGCCGCGCAGCACCAGCTCGCGCGCGTCCCCGCGCCCATGGCTCTCGGCCTCGCCGCTCGCGGCCTGGCGGGAGCTCGTGGTGGCCGCGTCCTCGCCCGTCTCACCGAGCCAGAGTATCTGGGGCGCCGGAGCGAGCGTGGCCAGGGTGCGCGCCGCGCCGGGACGGCCCGACTCGGGCGCCGAAGTCTCGTCCTGGCCCGCGTCAGCAGCCGCGCGGGGCGCAGGACGCGAGTCCGGGCTGCCCGTCGGCCGGGCGCCGGCGTTGCCCGAGCCCAGCTGCGTGCGCTGGGCCAGGTAGGTCGCGTGCTCGTTGCTGCGCGCTTCGGGCAGATCGTCGGTCACCAGCAGCACTTCCATGCCCGGCGCCGCGCCCGACGGTCCGCCCGCGCTGAAGCTCAGCCCGAGAATGATGATCGCGTGGGCGATGCCCGCCAGGAACAGCATGCTCATCAGCCGTTCCCGGACCGGCGCACCCGCCTCGCGCGAGCCGGCCAGGCCAGCCAGCGTCAGGCGGAAGCGTGCAGGCGCCGGGCTCATGCGCCACGCTTGGCCAGCCGTCCGGCAATGGCCTGCATCAGCAGCTGCGCCGCGTCGACGGCGGCCTGCTGCTGCAGCTCGCGCACGCCGGTGGGACTGGTGACATTGATCTCGGTGACGTAGCCGCCGATGACATCGAGGCCGACGAACAGCATGCCGGCCTCACGCATGGCCGGGCCAATCTGCGCGGCGAGCCACCGGTCACGCTCGGCCAGCGGCCGGGCCACGCCCTTGGCGCCGGCGGCGAGATTGCCCCGGTTGTCGTCGGCGGCGGGGATGCGCGCCAGCGCGTACGGAACGGGCTCGCCATCGACCAGCAGCACGCGCGCGTCGCCGCTGACGCTGATCTCCGGCAGGTACTTCTGCGTGATCGCGAAGCGCTGGCCATAGTCGGTGAGGGTCTCGAACACCACGCGCTGGTTCTTGTCTCCGGGCACCAGCACGAAGATCGAGCGGCCGCCCATGCCGTGCAGCGGCTTGCAGACCACGGTGCCGTGCGTGGCCGCAAAAGCCGCCATTTCCTCCATGTCACGGGTCACCAGGGTCGGCGCGCAGCATTGCGGGAACCAGGCCGTGTACACCTTCTCGTTCATGTCGCGCAGCGCTCCGGGGCGGTTTACGACCAGCGCGCCGGCGAGCTCCGCGCGCTCGAGGATGTAGGTGGCGTAGATGTATTCGGTATCGAAGGGCGGGTCCTTGCGCATCAGCACCACGTCGAAGCCGCCCAGGGCACCCACGACGGGCGGGCCGAGGCTGAACCAGTCGTGCGCGTCGGCGCGCACCTCGAGCCGGCGGGCACGAACCTCGGCGACGCCATCGCGCAGGCGCAGGTCGGCGAGCTCGGCGTATTCGAGCTGGTAGCCACGCGCCTGTGCGGCGAGCAGCAGGGCCAGCGTCGTGTCCTTCTCGTACTTGATCTGGCCGATCGGATCCATCACCACGAGCAGCCGCGCGGGCTTGTTCATCGCACTACCTCACAGCCGGCCACGAGCCTCAGAATGCTCAATTATGTCTCCGTGACAGGACCTTAGCTCTCCGAAACGTGACGGCGTTGGCATAGCCCCAGGTGTGCCGATATGTTAAAAAGCTCAAGTCCGGCGAAGGCGCAGCGTACGTCACAGCGCCGCCACGCCAAGGTGAACGACCATGGAATCCATTGCCCAAAGGAGTGAGTCGGACGTGAATGACGCTGCCTCGCCATTCAGTGGCCTCAAGGTGCTGGTCATCGACGACAGCAAGACGATCCGGCGTACCGCCGAGACGCTGCTGGCCAAGGAGGGCTGTGAAGTGTTCACGGCCGTCGACGGCTTCGATGCACTCACCAAGATTGCCGACCACCAGCCCGACATCGTGTTCGTCGATATCATGATGCCGCGCCTCGATGGCTACCAGACCTGTGCGCTCATCAAGCACAACAAAGTGTTCCGCTCGATCCCGGTGATCATGCTGTCCTCCAAGGATGGCCTCTTCGACCGCGCCCGTGGCCGCATCGTCGGCTCCGAACATTACCTGACCAAGCCCTTCACCAAGGACGAGCTGCTGGGCGCGATCGAAGGCCAGATAGGGAGATAAGCCATGCCGCTTATTCTCATTGTCGACGATTCGCCCACGGAAGTGCACGTCATGAAGCAGGCGCTGGAGCGCCACGGCTACAAGACCGCGGTCGCCGCCGATGGCGCCGAGGGCATCCGCCTGGCGCGGCAGATGCACCCCGATCTGATCTTCATGGACATCGTGATGCCGGGCGTCAACGGCTACCAGGCGACACGCACCTTGTCGAACGATCCGGACACCCGCACCATTCCGATCGTCATGGTCACCTCCAAGGGGCAGGAGACCGACCGCATCTGGGGCCTGCGCCAGGGAGCAGTGGACTACATGGTCAAACCCGTGTCGATGGCGCAGCTAGTCGAGAAGGCGCAGGCCGCGCTCGCCGCCTGAACATGGTGGAGAGCGCACCGCTGAAGGCACTGCGTGATCAGCCGTACGAACTCCTCGCGGAGCTCGAGCGGCGTGGCCGCAATGCCACCGCCAGCCCGGAGTCGCCCGCCGCCACGGGCCGCGAATGGGTCGGTGTCGCCGCGCGCATGGCCGGGGAGCTGTACCTGGTGGCGCGCGAGGAAGCGCGCGAAGTGCTCAGCATTCCCTCGCCGCTGACACGCGTGCCCGGCGCCAAACCCTGGGTGCTGGGCCTCGCCAGCATTCGTGGCCAGCTTTGCCCGATTATCGATCTGCGCCAGTACCTGGGCGGCGGTGCGACGCCCCTGACCCGCCTGACGCGCATCATCGTCGTCAATCACCGCGATATTCCGGCCGGCCTGGTGATCGACGAAGTGCTGGGGTTCAGGCGCTTTACCGAAGCGGACTTCAGCGCCGAGGTGCCCTCGACCATCGTACAGTGCGGCCGCTTCCTCGCCGGGTCCTTCCGCCACGAGCGCGATCAGCTGCCGGTCCTGAGCCTGCGCAAGCTCCTCGAGGAGCCGGCCTTCACGGCGGCCTCGCTGTGAACGCCGGCGACCTGGTCGACACCAGCTGGCTGCGCCGGCTGAGTCTGTCGGCGGCGCTGCTGCTGCTGCTCGGCGTGGCGGCCTGGTTCCTGTGGCCCGGCGGAACGCCGCTCGCCTGGGTCGGCGTGCTGCTGGTCGCCGCCGCGCTCGTGCCGCTCGGCGTGCAGCTGGTGCAGCTGCGCTCGCTCCGCCAGACCGCCAAGCGCCAGCAGCAGGCCGCCGATGCCCAGCGGCTGGAGAACGAACGCAACCAGCGCTCGATCCTCAAACTGCTCGATGAAATGGCCAGCCTCGCCGATGGCGACCTGACCGTGCAGGCCACCGTCACCGAGGACATCACCGGCGCCATCGCCGATGCCGTCAACTACGCGGTCGAGGCGCTGCGCAAGCTGGTCGCCACGATCAACCAGTCGGCCCTGCAGCTCGACAGCGCCGCGCGCCAGACCCAGTCGCTGGGCGTGCAGCTCGGCAAGGCCAGCGCGGTGCAGACCAAGCAGATCGCTTCGGCGAGCGAGTCCGTCGCGGCGATGGCCGCCTCCACCGAGGAGGTGTCGGGCAACGCGGAGCGCGCCGCGGACGTCGCCCGCCATTCGGTCGACGTGGCGCACAAGGGTGGCGAGGCGGTGCGGCGCACGATCGACGGCATGAATACGATCCGCGAGACCATCCAGGAAACCAGCAAGCGCATCAAGCGGCTGGGGGAGAGCTCCCAGGAGATCGGCAACACCGTCGAGCTGATCAGCGATATCGCCGAGCAGACCAATATCCTGGCGCTCAACGCCTCGATCCAGGCTTCGATGGCGGGGGAGGCCGGGCGCGGTTTCGCCGTGGTGGCCGATGAGGTGCAGCGGCTGGCCGAGCGCGCCGCGACCGCAACCAAGCAGATCGACGTGCTGGTGCGCACGATCCAGACCGATACCAACGAAGCCGTGGTCTCCATGGAACGCAGCACCACCGACGTGGTCGGGGGCGCCCTGCTGGCCGAGAATGCCGGCGCCGCGCTCGAGGAGATCGAGCAGGTGTCGAACCAGATCGCGAGCCTGGTGCAGAACATCTCCGGCAGCTCGCGCAGCCAGTCGGCGGCCGCCCAGAACATCGCACGCAACACGCAGGTGCTGCGCGAGGTCAGCGTCCAGACCGCCGAAAGCACCAACGCCACGGCGCAGGCCATCGTCAAGCTCGCGGACCTGGCCGCTGCGCTGCGCAAGTCGATTTCGGGCTTTACCCTGCCGGCGCCGACCCCACAGCTCAGCGACTTCACGCGTACGGCAACGACCGCGACTTCCCCTGCTCTTGCGCCGGCGCGTGCCCCCGCGGCAGTACCCGCGCCAGCGCCCGCCGCAGGATCCGCGGGCCCACAGATCAGCCAGACCGGTACGCATACGCGCCTGAAAGCTTCCGGTGCTTCATGATGGGCGGGCCGCCACCATGACCGAACTTGCCACCCAGACCATGCAGACCGCGGCGCGCGAGATCGGCGTCGCCCTGGGTGACGCGCGCAGCGCGCTGGAAACACACGTCGAGCAGCCCGAGAACCACGCGCTCCTGGATCGCTGCTCGTTCGAGCTGCACCAGGTGCAGGGTGCGCTGCGGGTGCTCGAGATCTACGGCGCCGCACTGCTGGCCGAGGAGATGGAGCAGGTGTCGCGCTACCTGCTGGCTGCGCCGAGCGAGCGCAAGAACCGCTCCGAATCACTCGACGCGTTGATGCGCGCCATGGTGCAGCTCCCCGGCTACCTCGAGCGCGTGCTCGCCGGCGGCCGCGACCTGGCCCTGGTGCTGCTGCCGCTGCTGAATGACCTGCGCGCGGTGCGCGGCTGTGCCCTGCTCTCGGAGGGCACGCTGCTGCTGCTCAATCTCAAGTCCGACCGCCAGGCGCAGCCGACCTCGCCGGCGCCGGGCGAGCCGCCCCTGTCGCCGGCGCAATGGGCGCGGCGCCTCCGCCCGCGCTTCCAGTCGGGCCTGGTCGGCTGGATCCGCGGCGAACGGCTGGAACAGAACCTGGAAATCCTGGCGACCGTGGCGACGCGCCTGGAGCAGGTGGCCACCCAGCAGTGCGTATTCCAGCTCTGGTGGGTCGTGGGTGCGCTGCTGGAGGCCCTGCGCGAGCACGGCACCGAGAGCAGTGTCTCGATCAAGCGGCTGCTGGGCCTGGCCGATCGCGAGATCCGGCGCCTGCACGAACTCGGTGAAGTCCGCTATGCGCAGACCCCGCCGGTCGAGTTGCTGAACAATCTGCTCTATTACGTGGCGCGCTCGACGACCGCCGGGCCACGCGTGGCGGCGGTGCGCGCTTCCTTCCGCCTCAACGAGCTGCTGCCGGTCGATGAATCCATCGAGCAGGAACGCGAGAATCTCTCGGCGCCCTCGGTCAAGCTCATGCATACGGTGGCCGCTGCGATCCGCGAGGATCTGGCGCGCGTCAAGGATGTGCTCGATATCTTCGTGCGCCGCGGGGGCGGACAGGCCGAAGAGCTCAAGCCGCAGATCGAACTCTTGCGCAAGCTCGGCGATACCCTGGGGGTGCTCGGCCTCGGGGAGCTGCGCGCGCGCGTACAGGATGCCGGCGCGCGCCTGGAGGCGGTGGTGGCCGGGCGCGAGAGCGCGGACCAGGCCACGCTGGTGCAGGTCGCGGCCATTCTGATCCGGGTGGAAGACCACCTCGACGGCCAGCTGGTGGGCCTGATCCTGCCGAAGAAGCCGGCCCTGGAGGGCAACGCCGAGCCGCTCGATGAGGATTTCGAACAGGTGCAGGGCGCCGTCCTGCGCGAATGCGTCGTCAATCTGGCGCGCGTCAAGGAAAGCATCGCGCAGAATGTCAGCGGCACGCTCGATGCCGCCGGATTCGACAACTGGCTGGAACTCATGCGCGGTATCAAGGCGGGGCTCCTGATGCTCGGCAAGTCCCGCGCGGTTGAGATCGTGGACGCCATCACCGGCCAGTTGCGCCGCGTGATGCAACCCGGGGGCATGCCGTTGTCGGGAGCCTACCTGGACCGCCTGGCCGACGCGGTGGTGAGCCTGGAGTACTACATCGAAACGCTCCAGGCGGGCCGGAGCGATCCCTGGTACATGCTCGACAATGCGCAGACCTGCCTCGATGTGCTCGAGCGCGAACCCGACCAGCTCGTGCCCACGATTCCGGCGGCCGGCCCCGGCAACTACGCCCGCACCGTGCGCATCGACACGCCGGGACAGGCTCAGGCCTACGGCGGTGCGGCCATCGGCACCGGCAGCGGCGCGGATATCGACGCGACGGTCCGCACGCGCAGCCCGCCGACCCTCACGGCCGCGCCCACGCCCAGCGCCGCGGCGAGCGATCCGGAGCTGCTGAGTCTGTTCGCCGAAGAAGCCCACGAAGAGACCACGAAAATCCGTGGCCAGTATCCACGCTGGGACCAGAACCCGCTCGAGAGCGAAGCCCTGATCGCCGTGCGCCGCTCGTTCCACATGCTCAAGGGTAGCGGCCGCATGGTGGGCGTCCGCGATCTGAGCGAATTTGCCTGGGCCATGGAGAATCTGGTCAACCGGCTGATCGACGGCACGCTGGCCCGATCGCCGGAGATCCTGGAAACGCTCCGCGCCGCCGTCGCGCTCCTGCCGCAGCTGGTGGGGGAACTGAAGGTCGCGCCGGAACGGCGTACCGACACGTCGCAGCTCGTGGCGCGTGCCCACGCGCTCGCAGCCGGCAGGGACGCGGTACACAACGGCGAACCCTCGGGAGCCACGGCGAGCGTGGCGGCGGCGCCGGACGACACCATGCCGCCCGCCACTGCCGAAGCCTGGGCGGCTACCGAGCGGTTGACGCCGGCGCAGGCCGCCGCGATCGCAGCGGTAGCGGTTCCGAGGCGGCCAGTCACGGCTGCGCCGGCGCCGAGCCGCGCCGCCGCGGGCGTTGCGGCGGCAGCCGAGACCGCGGGCGGTGATGGCGTGCTGCGCGACATCTATGCGCGCGAGACCTCGAGTCACGTGGCCGCCGTGCGGCAATGGCTGAAACGCGAGCAGCCGCACGCGGCGCCCCATGTGCTGACCGAAGAGGTCTACCGGGCCTGTCACACGCTGTCCGGCAGTTCGAAGATGGCCGAGGCGCGCCACGGCACCCGGCTCGCCGAACCCCTGGATCACTGGTTGCGCAAGTCCTTCGACAATGGCGTCGGGCTCGATGATTCCGACCTGCTGCTGCTGGGCGACTGCATGGGTGCGATGGAGGCCGTGGCGGGCCAGCTCGACGAGAGCACCGGCTACTTCGTCGTGCACGATGTGCTGCGCGCGCGCATTGCGCGCGCCGAGATCGAGTTGGACCGGCGCATCGGCGAGACGGTCGAGCACGGGGAGCGTACCGGCATCCACTCCCTGTCCGCCCTGCAGAGCCGCATGTCCTCGCCGGACGCAGCGGCCTCGGCCGCAGCCGAGCCCGCCGCGGGTGCTCCCCAGCCGGCACCTGCCGTCGATTTCGACCCGGAAGTGGCCGCCATTTTCTGTGAGGAAGCGAGCGAGTTGCTCGAGGCGTCGCAGTTGGCCCTGCAGGCCTGGAATGCAGAGCCCGCGGCCGGCGAGTACCCGGCGGCGCTCAAGCGCGCCCTGCACACCTTCAAGGGTGGGGCGCGCATGGCCGGCGTCACGACCCTGGGCGACCTGGCGCATGAACTCGAGAGCCTGATCATGAATATCGGGCTCGGCACCGCCGCGGGCGACGAGCGCGCGCGCGTGGTGGCCCAGGAAGCGATCGATGAGCTGGCGCGGATGCGTGAGCAGGTCGCCAGCGGCCGCGCCGCTGCGCCGGCCACGGCCGTGATCGCGCGCCTGCAGGCTGCGGCGCGCGGCGAGGTCCCGGTGCACGCGGCGATCGCCGCGCCGCCCGCCGCGGCACCCGTCCGCAAGCCGGCGCCCGTCGCGGCCCCCGTGTCGACGCCTGTGTCGCCGCCCATGCCGGAGCATCGGGCGGCGGCGCCTGTGGCCGTGTCCCCGCCGGTGCCCGCTTCTGCGCCCGTGCCCGCGTCTACGCCGCCGCGGGCCGCGGTCGCCGCGGTCGCCGCAGTCGCCGCGGCGCCGTCCCTGAGGCCCGAGGCGCTGGGCGCGGCGTTGCCGGTGCCGCCGGGGCGCGAGCCGGTTGCCGGCGCGGAGCGCGGCGAGATGGCGAGGGTCAGCGCCGAACTGCTCGACCAGCTGCTCAATCATGCCGGCGAGGTGAGCATCTCGCGCGCGCGACTCGAGCAGCAGCTCGGCTCAGTGGAATTCAACCTGGCGGAACTCTCGCGCACGGTTACGCGCCTGAAGGAACAGCTGCGCAAGCTCGAGATCGAGACCGAAGCGCAGGTGCTGCACCGTCACGACCAGGAGCCGGGCCATCGCCAGGACTTCGATCCGCTGGAACTGGACCGTTATTCCTCCATCCAGCAGTACTCGCGCGCGCTCGCCGAATCGGCGAACGACGTCGCGAGCCTCCAGCAGCTGATCGAGAGTCTGGTCGCCGAGGCGCAAAACCAGCTGCAGCAGCAGTCGCGCACCGTTACGGAGCTGCAGAACGGGCTGATGCGCACGCGCATGGTGTCCTTCCAGCGCCACGTGCAGCGGCTGGCGCGCATCGTGCGCCAGGCGGCAGCCGATACCTCAAAGCAGGCCGAACTCGTGGTCGAAGGCGCTGCCGGCGAACTCGATCGCCAGGTGCTCGAGCGCATGCTGCCACCCTTCGAGCACCTGCTGCGCAACGCCGTCGTGCATGGCATTGAATCGCCCGCCGAACGGCGCAGCCACGGCAAACCCGAAGCCGGGCACATCCAGCTGCGCCTGCTGCGCGAAGGCGCCGAAGTGATCGTCGAGGTGAGCGACGATGGCGCGGGCATGGACCTGGCGGCGATCCGCAGCAAGGGACTGACGCTGGGGCTGATCCGCTCCGACCAGCTGCTCTCGGACGATGACGTGATGCAACTGGTGCTCGAGCCGGGGTTTTCGACCGCCGGCGCGCTCACGCAGCAGGCCGGTCGCGGCGTCGGCATGGACGTGGTGGCGACCGAGATCCGCAAGCTCGGCGGTGCGCTGCACATGGAGAGCACGCCCGGCAAGGGCACGCATTTCACGATCCGCCTGCCGCTGACCCTGGCGGTGAGCCACGCGCTGGTGGTGCGCACGGGCGATGAGTACTACGCGCTGCCGCTGCCGACCATAGAGGGTGTGGTGCGGCTGCCGCGCGAGGAAGTGGCCGCGCACCTGCGCAGCGAGAGCGCCACTTTCAGCTATGGGGAACACCGCTACCGCCTGCAGCCCCTCGCCGTGTACGTGGGCATGGAGGCCTCGCCGCTGCCCGAGACCGACGCGGCGGTTCCGGTGGTACTGGTGCGCGCCGGTGAGCATTCCACGGGCCTGGTGGCGGACGAACTGGTCGGCAGCCGCGAGATCGTCGTCAAGCCAGTGGGGCCGCAGATCGCCTCGATTCGCGGCATCTCCGGTGCGACCATCCTGAGCGACGGGAGGGTGGTCATCATCCTCGACATCGCTGCACTGGTGCGCGGTGAATGGCGCACGCGCGCCACTCCGCTCCGTGAGCGGGGCGACCGCCGCATCTTCGCGCTGGTCGTGGACGATTCCATCACCGTGCGGCGCGTCACGCAGCGGCTCCTCGAGCGCAACGGCATGCGCGTGCTCACCGCGCGCGACGGATTGGATGCGGTGGCG
>DASWFL010000233.1:0-13619 GCA_036394255.1 Steroidobacteraceae bacterium | reverse complement strand
ATCCGGTCGCTGACGACGACGTGGTACCGGGGCTGGCGATCGGTGGGTGCCGGCAGGCTCCGCTCCATGCCGAAGAAGGGCGCAAAAATGTGGCGAATGGGCTGACCAAACCCTTCCGCGGTGTCCTGCATCCGCGCGTCGAGCAGCGGAAAGCCGCAGTCCCACGCCGGCGCCCGGCGTACGCGCCGGTGATACAGTGATCGTACGAGCAGCGTGGTCAGCAGGATGACCGAGAGCACGGCGGCCAGGAAAATCAGTGGCGCGTAAGCGGCCTGCCGATCGGGGAGCGGCTCCAGTCGCCACCATGGTGCTGACCGGTCGGGCAAGGCCCCGACGCCCAGGCGGGTGGCCACGGTGTTGAGCAGGGGAACAAGCTGCGCCGGCAGCAGACCGAGCAGCACACAGCCCAGGGCCAGCCAAAGCAGCCCGAGGCGCTCGAGGATGCCGGCGTCACGTGCCTGCGCGAGAGCCGCCTCGCGCGGCTTGCCCAGGAAGATCACACCGTAGAACTTGACCATGACGTAGCCCGCGAGGGCCGCCGCGAGCACGACCAGCGCGGCGCCGAGCGGCAGCAGCATGTTCACGAAGGAATGCGGCACCTCGTTGGCGAACAGGAACGCCTGCAGCAGCAGCCATTCGGACACGAATCCATTCAGGGGCGGGAGGCCCGCGATGGCCAGCGCGCCGATCAGCGATAACCATGCCACCCAAGGCATCTGGTGAATGAGTCCGCCCAGTCTCCCGAGATTCCGCTCACCGGTGGCGTGGAGCACGGCGCCGGTGCCGAGAAACAGCAGGCTCTTCATGAAGGCGTGATTGAGCGCGTGATAGAGAACGGCCACCAGGGCCAGCGCCGCCAGGGTTGGCCGGCCGACGCCCTGGAACACGATCGCCAGTCCGATACCCGTGAAGAGAATTCCCAGGTTCTCGATCGAGGAGTAGGCCAGCAGGCGCTTCATGTCGGTCTGCGCGGCGGCAAAGATCACGCCATACAGCGCCGTGAACAGACCGGCGGCCAGGGGAACGAGTCCCCACCACCACGCCGGATGGCCGAGCAGGTCGAAGCCGACGCGCAGCATTCCGTAGACTGCCATCTTGAGCATGACGCCGCTCATGAGGGCCGAGACCGGCGAGGGCGCCGCCGGATGCGCTTCCGGCAGCCAGACGTGCAGCGGCACGAGGCCGGCCTTCGCGCCAAAGCCGAAGAGCGCGAGCAGAAAGGCCGCAGCGGCCCAGGAAGGCGAGAGCTGCGCGGAGCGCATGGCGTCGAAGGTGAAATGCCAGCTGCCGCCCTGCATGACACCGAAGCTGAGCAGGATCGCCAGCGCGCCCACGTGCGTGATCAGCAGGTACAGAAAGCCGGCGCGCCGGATGTCCGCGATCCGGTGATCCGTCGTGACCAGAAAGAAGGAGCTCAGCGCCATCGTCTCCCAGGCGACCATGAAGGCGTAGGCATCGTCCGCGAGCAGCACCAGTCCCATGCTGGCGAGGAACAGGTGGTATTGCAGGCACAGCAGTCCCGGCGCGGTGCCCCGGCCGCGACGGAAATAGCCTGCCGCAAACACGGAGATGCCGGTGGACGCCGCCCCGAGCAGGAACAGGAAGACGCTCGCCAGGGCGTCGAGCCGCATGTGCATCGGCAGATCGGGCAGGCCGAGCAGGAGCGTCACGCGCTCCACCGGCGCCGCCAGGTTGACGGCGGCCACCACCGCAATCGCGATGCCAACCAGCGCACCCAGGGGAAACAACGTCCGCGCCACGAAGCCGAGGCTCTGGGGCCTGAGCAGCCCGGCGAGCCCGATCAATGCCCACAGCAGGAGCAGCGCGAGGAGCGCGGCGAGCGGTGTGGCTGGAGTAAGGGTCACGGCGATGGGGTTACCTGGGGTGGGGCCGGTCTGCGAGTGCAATACGATACTACGAAGAAACACGGACGTTTCGCCCCACCAGCAACCTGCGCAGGGTGGAGGAGCAGGAGCGGTTGTGCCGATCACGAAGGCTCATACCGCGTTTGGTCCGGCAGGCGCGCTCGACAACGGTGCTTAAGAGGCGCATTTGTGTGCGTAATGACTCGAAAGGCGGTGTTCCCAAGCGAGACTGAACTGCTTAGGCTGCGCTCATTCCAGATCATTCGCGCAAGGCCGCCGTGCGCCAGGATCGGCAGTGGAAGAGCGTGCCCACAGCGCACCAATCGATCGGCCTCCAGCCCCAACGTGCACCCGCACGCTGCGCCTGAAAGTGCGCCCCGGGAGCGACTCCTGGCTCAAGGCGGCAGCGATCGAAGTGAACCAGGTGTGGAACTGGGCCAATGAGGTGAGCGCCAAAGCGGCCCGCCCCTTTTTTGGGAAGCCCAAGTGGCTCAGCGGCTTTGAGCTCTGCAGGCTCTCTACGGGCGCCACCAAGTTCATGGATCACATTGGCGCCGACACCATCCAGCGCGTGAACGTCGAGTATGCCGCCAAACGTCAGCAGTTCAGGAAAGCGAGGCTCCGCTGGCGAGTGAGCCAGGGGGCTCGACGCTCCCTGGGTTGGGTCCCCTTCAAAGCTGCGAGCCTGAAGCGCAAAGGTCGGTCACTACGCTTCTGTGGCAAGAGCTTCCGCACCTTCGAACCCGGGAGAGTGGAAGGCGTCAAGTGGCGACAAGGGTGTTTTGCCCAGGATGCCCTGGGTGACTGGTGGCTGTGTTTGGCCGTGACGGTGAGCCCGGAGCAGACCCCCGCCCCAGAATCAGCGGTTGGCATTGATCTGGGGCTCAAGAGTATCGCCACCACCAGCGAGGGGGAAAGGCTGGAAGGTAGGCGGTTCTATCAAGACCTCGAGCGCCAGATCGCTCAGGCTCAGCGCCGCGGCCACCGCCGTCAAGCCAAGCGCCTGCATCGCCGAGTCGCGAACCTGCGCAGCAATGCGCTCCACCAGTTCAGTCGAAGGATGATCAATCGTTACCAGTCTATCTTCGTAGGCGATGTGAGCAGCTCCAAACTTATCAAGACACGGATGGCCAAATCCGTGCTCGATGCCAGTTGGAGCCGGCTCAAGCAGATGCTGCACTACAAAGGCGAGCACGCCGGCAGATCGGTCATCATCGTCAATGAGAGGTTCACTACGCGAGCCTGTTCTAGCTGTGGACGCCTCTGCGGTCCCAGTGGTCTAAGGCAGCTTGCTGTAAGGCAGTGGGGTTGCTCGGCCTGTGGAGCCCAGCACGATCGAGACGTGAATGCGGCTCGAAACATCCTCGCCGCCGGGTCCAGGTGCGGACCTCCGTCAGCGGGAACGAGTCCTCGCGCTCACCCGATCGCGCCGAGCAGCGCATCTCGCGCTCGTAAGGCACGGACAGATCGGGTGAGGGCGGCGGCATGAGCACCGGTCCAAGTCACATTGGATTATCATCGGGTTCCCACCAGAGTGTTTACCCGCTCCGGGGGCGCCTTGAGCACCGAAATTCGCACGGCCCGGCTGACCATCCTCATCGATCCGCGCAAGAAGGCGCTGTTCGAGCAGCTCTGCGCCGCGGAGGACGCCAATCCCTCGCAGATCGTGCGGCGGCTGATCCGGCGCTACATCGAGGAAAAACTGGGACGCCCATGGAAGCCGGGGGAGTCGCTGCGGTCCCCGGCGCACTACCAGCCGCGTTCGCAGCGCCGGCGCGCGTCCGCCCGTTAGCCGCCGGAACGATCAGGCCGCCGGATCGCGAATCCGCTGCGCGAACCACCACAGGTGGCCTTCCGGGTCGGCCGCCCCGTAGCTCCGGTCAGCCCAATAATCCGCGCCGTAATCGTGGAGCTTGGGTTCGTCGGCGATGCGCGCGCCGGCCGCGCGCGCCCGTGCGCAGTGGGCGTCGACATCGTCGATGTAGATCAGGAGTTCCTGGGTATTGGCCCCGCCGACGCTGAGCGGGCTGGCGGCGTCGTGGCCGAAGCGCTGCGCGGCGCCCCTGCGTTCCTCGCCGATCATGACGAGGCCATCGCCGTAGGTCAGTTCGCTGTGGGCTACACGGCCGTCTTCCCCTTCGACGCGGAGCCGTACCTCGAAGCCAAAGGCCTGGCAGAGCCAGTCGATCATGGCGGCGGCATCACGGTAATAAAGGCCGGCCGAAATCCTCGGCCAGCCGCGGGGCGTGGGTTTCATGGCAGCCCTCCTTTGTACAGCCCTGATCCGGTGCGGTCTCAGCGCCGCGAGGCGTATTCGACGATGATGCCCGCGAGCACGACGAAGCCGAAGTAGTGGTTGTCGTGAAAGGCGCGCATGCAGCCGGCCGCGTCACGCTTGCGCGCGAGCCATTGTTGCCGGACGAAGCAGCCCGCAGCCACGGCCAGGGCGCTGTAATACGGTGCGCCCAAATCGAGCAGCCGCCCCGTGAACAGCAGGGCGAGCAGCACCATGGCCTGCATGGCACCGATCATCAGCAGATCGAGGTCGCCAAAGGTAATCGCCGAGGACTTCACGCCCACCCGCAGGTCGTCGGCCCTGTCCGCCATTGCATAGTAGGTGTCGTAGACGCCGGCCCACATCACGGCGGCCAGCATCATGACCCAGCCCACGCGCGGCACGGCGCCGAGCTCGGCGGCAAAGGCCATCGGCACGGCCCAGCCGAAACTCAAGCCGAGGTATAGCTGCGGCAGCGGGAAGAAACGCTTCAGCAGCGGATAGCTCAGCGTCAGGAGCGCGCCGATGATTGACAGCCGCACGGTCGCGGCGTTCAGCTGCAGCACCAGCAGGAAAGCGCCGGCCACCAGCACGGCGAACAGCACCAGCGCCTGGACAGGTGCCAGGCGGCGCGCCGCCAGCGGCCGGTCGCGCGTGCGGCGCACGTGCGGGTCGATGTTCCGGTCGAGCAGATCATTGATCACGCAGCCGGCGGAGCGCATCAGTACCGAACCGGCCGCGAAGATCACGAGCAGCCGTGGGCGGGGGTGCCCTGCGGAAGCGATCCAGAGCGCCCACAGGGTCGGCCACAGCAGCAGCCAGATGCCGATGGGCCGATCGAGGCGCATCAGCCTGGCGTAGTCGCCGGCCTGCCGCAGCCAGGGGCGCACGGGCGCCGGCGCGCCGCCAAGACCGGTGCGGTCGGTGAGGCCGGTGAGGCCGATGCGGCCGGACTCCGGCGCCGGCACGGGCGCCGGCACGGGCGCCGGCACGGGTGACGGCACGGGTGACGGCACGGGCGCGAGCGCCGGCTCCAGGATCTCCTCGACCCGCGTGTCCCCCGCCTGCAGCTCGAAATCAACCGACTCGGCCATACTCTTCCCCGGCGCCCACCCAGCGCGCAATCAGTCCCTCGCTGGCGCGCGGCTGTTCCTGCTCCAACCGCGCCGCGACCCGTCGCACCTGCGGCAGCAGGTCGGCATCGCGGATCAGGTCCGCTACGCGCAACTGTGCCAATCCGGTCTGGCGCGTGCCGAGCAGCTCCCCCGGCCCGCGCAGCTCGAGATCGCGGCGCGCGATCTCAAAACCGTCGTTGGTCTGGCGCAGGGCCGCGAGCCGCGCGCGCGCCATCTCCGACAGCGGTGCACGATACAACAGCACACAGCTGCTGGTCTGCGCGCCCCGGCCGACGCGCCCGCGCAGCTGGTGGAGCTGCGCCAGCCCCATGCGCTCGGCGTTGTCGATCACCATCACGCTGGCGTTGGGCACGTCGACGCCGACTTCGATCACGGTGGTCGCGACCAGCAACTGGATCTCCCCGGCATTGAAGGCGTGCATCGCCGCCTCCTTGCGCGTTGCCGACATGCGGCCGTGCACCAGGCCGACGCGCAGTTGCGGCAGCGCTTCGGTCAGCAGCGCCGCCGACTCCTCCGCGGCCTGGCAGCGCAGTTCCTCGGATTCCTCGATGAGGGCGCAGACCCAGTAGACCTGGCCGCCGTTGCGGCAGGTTTCTTCGATGCGCGCCACGATTTCGGCGCGGCGCTCCTCGGGCACGACCACGGTGCGCACCGGCTTGCGGCCCGGCGGCAGCTCATCGATCACCGAAATATCCAGATCGGCATAGGCGGTCATGGCCAGTGTGCGCGGTATCGGCGTGGCGGTCATGATCAGCTGATGCGGGAGCTTACCCTGGCTCTTCTGCCGCAGCTGCAGGCGCTGCTGCACGCCGAAGCGGTGCTGCTCGTCGATGATCGCGAGCGCGAGGGAGGCGAACTTCATGCTCTCCTGGAACAGCGCGTGAGTGCCCACGATCATCCGGGCCTGCCCCGCCGCGATGGCGGCGAGCGCGGTGCGCCGCGCGCGCGCCGGCTGCGAACCGGTGACGAGGGTCACGGGAATCTCCAGCGGCGTGAACCAGCCCGCCAGCGTGCGCGCGTGCTGCTCGGCGAGCAGCTCCGTGGGCGCCATCAGCGCCACCTGATGCCCGGCGCCGAGAGCGAGGGTGGCGGCCGCGGCGGCGACCGCGGTCTTGCCGCAGCCCACGTCGCCCTGCACCAGGCGGGTCATCGGCTGCGCGAGTGCGAGGTCGGCATTGATCTCGGCCAGCACCCGTGCCTGCGCCGCCGTGAGCCGGAAGGGGAACGCGGCCAGCAGGCGTTGCTGCAGGCCGTCACGGTCGGACAGCGCCAGCGCGTCGTTGGCCTTGGTGGCGCGGCGCAGCGCCATCAGCGACAGCTGGTGCGCGAGCAGTTCTTCCAGCGCCAGGCGGCGCTGTGCCGGATGACGTCCGGCCGCCAGAGTCGCGAGCGCGGTGCCGACGGGGGGCTGGTGCAGGAACTCGAGCGCGCTGCGCAGCCCGGGCAATTGCAGCTCGCGGCACAGTTCGGCGGGCAGGTAGTCGATGAGCGCCGCATCGCCCGCCGCCAGGAAGGCGCGCTGCACGAGCGCGCGAAGGCGCCCCTGCGTGAGGCCCTCCGTGGCCGGATAGATCGGGGTGAGCGTCTGCGGCAGGGGCGCTCCGGCCGCGCCGACACTGCGATATTCCGGATGCACGATCTCAAGTCCCAGCGGTCCGCGGCGCACCTCGCCGTGGCAGCGCAGGCGGGTGCCGCGTGCCAGGCCCTCGCGCTGCGCGTTCGAGAAATGAAAGAAGCGCAGGGTCAGGGACCCGCTGCCATCACCCAGGCGCACCAGCAGCTGGCGCCGGCGGCGAAACACGACTTCGGCCAGCAGCACTTCGCCCTCGACGAGCGCGTGGCTGCCGGGAAGCAGCGTGCCGATGGGCAGGATATGGGTGCGATCCTCGTAGCGCAGCGGCAGCACGAACAGCAGATCGGCCAGGTGGCGCACCCCGAGGCGCGCGAGCCTTTCGGCCAGCACCGGGCCGACGCCGCGCAACGTCGCGAGCGCCGGCGGCTTCGCTGCCACGGCCGCCGCCACCGCCGCGGGCGCGGATGCAGCAGCGACCGGGCGCCTCAGGCGAGACTGAGTATGCACTCCATCTCGATCCTGGCGCCGCGCGGGAGCGCGGCCACACCGACCGCGGCACGGGCCGGATAGGGCGTCGTGAAAAAGGTCGCCATGATCTCGTTGACCTTCGGGAAGCTGCTCATGTCCGTCAGGAAGACCGTCAGCTTGACCGCATTCTGCAAGGTGCCGCCCGCCGCCTCGGCGATCGCGCGCAGATTTTCGAACACGCGCCGGATCTCCGCCTCGATGTCGCCGCTCACCAGGATGCCGGTGGCCGGATCGAGCGGTATCTGCCCCGAGACATAAACAATGTCGCCCGCGCGCACGGCCTGCGAATAGGTGCCGATCGCCTGGGGCGCGTGGCGGGTCTCGATGACGGTGCTCATGGCGGCGGGGCATCCTTGCGGTGACTCTGACCGGCAATTGTACGCACGACGCGCAGCACGGCGCTCATCCGCCGCACCTCGTGCACGACCTGCGCCAGGTGCTCCCGGTCGCGGACCTCCAGCAGGAAGACCATCGTTGCCGTCTCGGATTCGTGATGATCGTAATTGACGCTGGTGATATTGGTCTGCGTGCCGGAGATCGCCGCCGACACGGCCGCCAGCAGGCCCATGCGATTGACGGCCTCGACCCGGATCTCGGTCAGGAAAAACCGGCCCTCGCTGGGCTGCCAGTTCACGGGCAGCCAGTTCTCGGGATGCTTGCGGTAGTCGGTGACGTTGGCGCAGGTGTCGCGATGGATCACGATGCCGCGCCCGGTGCTCAGGAAGGCGAGTATCGGGTCGCCCGGCAGCGGGTAGCAGCAGTGCGCATAGGCGACCAGCAGTCCCTCGGCGCCGGCGACCGCGAGCGGTGGCGCCTGCTGGCCGTCGCTGCTGCGCAGCTGCTCGCTGGGCAGGAGCCGGCGCGCCACCAGCGGCGCGAGCCTCTCGCCCAGGCCGATCTTCTCGTACAGTTCCTCGTTCTCGCGCAACGCGAGTTCGCTCAGGGCCGCCTGCACGATCGTCGGCTCGATTTCATCGAGCTTGACGTGAAATTCGGCCAGTGCCTGCTCGAGCAGCCGGCGGCCCAGTTCCACCGCCTCGTGCCGCTTGAGGGTCTTCAGATAGTGACGGATGCCGCTGCGCGCCTTGGCCGTCACCACGAAATTCACCCAGGCCGGATTGGGCCGGGCACCCTTGGCGGTGATGACCTGCACGGTCTGGCCGCTGCGCAGCACCGTGCGGAGCGGCGTCAGGCGCCGGTCGACCTTCGCCGCCACGCAGCGGTTGCCGATGTCGGTGTGCACGGCGTAGGCGAAGTCGATCACGGTCGCGCCGCGCGGCAGCCGCAGAATCTCCCCGCGCGGCGTGAAGACGTAGACCTTGTCCGGAAACAGGTCGACCTTGACACTCTCGATGAACTCTTCCGAGCTGCCGCTCTCCTGCATCTGCATAAGGTGCGTGAGCCAGCTGCGGGCGCGTTCCTGCTGCGCCGAGCCCTCGCTGGTGTCTTCCTTGTATTTCCAGTGCGCGGCGATTCCCGATTCGGCCACGCGATCCATGTCGTCGGTACGGATCTGCACCTCGATGGGCACCGCGTTGGGTCCGAACAGGGTGGTGTGGAGCGACTGGTAGCCGTTGACGCGCGGGATGGCGACGTAGTCCTTGAAGCGCCCCGGCATCGGCTTGTAGACGTTGTGCACCACGCCGATGGCGCGGTAACAGGTGTCGACGCTGTCGACGATGATGCGCAGGCCGTAGACGTCGACGATCTCGGCCAGCGGTGCGTGCTTGCGCTGCATCTTGCGGTAAACGCTGTACAGGTGCTTTTCACGCGTCTCGACCCGCGCGCTGATGCCGGCCCTGTCGAGCGCCGGTTCCAGCTGGGCGCGGATCTTGACGAGAAATTCCTTCTGGTTGCCGCGCGCGCGCCGCAGCGCGCGCTCGATGACGCGGTAGCGCTGCGGGTAGAGGGTGCGAAAACCGAGTTCCTCCAGTTCCAGCTTGATGTTGTAGAGACCGAGCCGTTCGGCCACCGGCGCGTAGATGTCGAGGGTCTCGCGCGCCACCTGGCGGCGCTTGGCGGGCGCGACCGCATCCATGGTGCGCAGGTTGTGCGTGCGGTCGGCGAGCTTGACCAGGATGACGCGCAGGTCGCGCACCATCGCCAGCAGCATCTTGCGGAAGCTCTCGGCCTGCGCCTCCTCGCGGTTCTTGAACTGGATCTGGTCCAGCTTGGTGACGCCATCGACGATTTCCGCGACGTCCTGGCCGAAGCGCTGGGCGATCTCCTCCTTGCGCGTCGGCGTGTCCTCGATGACATCATGCAGGATCGCCGCGATCAGCGTGTCGGCGTCCAGATGCAGCTCGGCGAGGATCTCCGCTGCGGCCACCGGGTGCGTGATGTAGGGCTCGCCGCTGAGACGCTTTTGCCCCAGGTGCGCCTCGGCGCCAAATTCAGCGGCGGCGCGCACCCGCTCCACCTGCTCGGCGGGCAGGTAGGCGGCGACCCTGGTCAGCAGATCCTTGAGGCCCGGAGTGCGTCGGGTGCCCGGGAGCAGGCCCAGTAGCGACGACGCGTAATCCATGGGACTGCGGGCGCTGGCGGTCTCCCCTCAGTCGCGATCGATCAGCCCGAACTGCGGAGCACGAAAGGTGGATTCGTTCTCGGCGTCGGGGAGAGGCGCAGCCACCGGTTCAGACTCCGGTTCGCGCAGCATCTCGGGCGTGATGTTGCCCGCGGCGATCTCGCGCAGCGCCAGCACCGTGGCCTTGTCGTTATCGACCGGCACGGTGGCTTCAGCGCCGTTGGCCAGGCGCCGGGCGCGCTGTGAGGCCAGCAAGACGAGCTGGAACAGGTTATCGACATTCTGGAGACAGTCTTCGACGGTGACTCTGGCCATGGCGTACTTTGAGGGATTCCTGCAGATTGAGCGGGGGAAAGGCCCGTTCAGTGTACGCCAGGGCAGGGGTTTTACGCCACCAAAGCCTGCAGCAGGGGCTCGAGTTCCGCACGCGAGGCCAGGA
Organism: Steroidobacteraceae bacterium; assembly: GCA_036394255.1. Taxonomy (GTDB): domain Bacteria; phylum Pseudomonadota; class Gammaproteobacteria; order Steroidobacterales; family Steroidobacteraceae; genus FEN-1191. The sequence goes on along the minus strand of DASWFL010000233.1, from coordinate 3,279 downwards.
GCGAGGCACCGTGCCCGTCGATGATCTGCAGCATCTCCGCCACGGCCTGCTCGAAACGGTCGTTGACGATGGCGTAGTCGAATTCCAGGCAATGCGACATGTCGGCCGCCGCGTCCGCCAGCCGGCGGGCAATCACCTGCTCGTTATCGGTGCGGCGCGTGCGCAGGCGCTCCTCGAGCGCGGCGCGCGAGGGCGGCAGGATGAAGATGGAGACGCAGTCGGCCAGGGCCTGGCGTATCTGCCGTGCCCCCTGCCAGTCGATTTCCAGCAGCACATGCTCGCCGGCCTGCAGCCGGCGCAGCACCTGCTCGCGCCCCGTGCCGTACCAGTTGTCGAACACCTGGGCGTGCTCCAGGAAGGCGCCCTCGGCCGCCAGCTGCTGGAAGCGCGGCCCGCTCACGAAATGGTAATCGCGGCCGTCGGATTCCTGCGGGCGCGGCGTGCGCGTGGTGTGAGAGACCGACAGCACGAGTGCCGGCCGGGCGGCGAGTACGGCCCGGACCAGGCTGGTCTTGCCGGCCCCCGAGGGCGCGGAGATCACAAAAAGGTGGCCGGTGGGCGGCATGAGCGATACAGGCAATGCGAGCGAGGCACCCATCATAGCCGCGGCGAGGTTTTCGGGGCATAGCCGCCGCGATTGTGAGATCGTGCCGGGATGAAATTGCATCTCCCGGCCGACCGGGTCAGTTCGCTCCTGTATCGCTCGACCCTGCACCTCGGACTGCCGGTGCTGGTCGTGGCCTGGACGATCATCGCCGCCGTGCTCGCGACCCTGGTGACGGCGGGGCTCCTGACCCTGCTATGGGGCGCGGCTGCCTGGAGCAGTCTGGCGCTGGCCGCCGCGGTGGCGGCCATCGTTACGCCGCCCATTGCCTACAAGATCGGCCAGCTCATGCTTGAGCTGAACCGGAGCCGAGCCGACCTGCAGCGCCTGGCGCTGATCGATTCGCTCACCGGGCTCGCCAACCGCGGCCACTTCTTCCAGCAGGCCGAGCAGCTGCTGGAGTCCGCCGTGCCCCCGGTCCTGCCGGTGTCCGCGCTGATGATCGACGTGGACCATTTCAAGTCCATCAACGATGAGGCCGGTCACGCGGCCGGCGACACCGTGCTCAGCGCAGTCGCGCAGATCCTGCGCGACAATATCCGCGCCGGCGATTTCATTGCACGCTATGGCGGCGAGGAATTTGCCGCGATGCTGCCCGCGACCGATCGGGATATGGCGCTGGCGATCGCCGAACGCATGCGCGGGGCCGTGGCCGAGAGCAGCGAGCTGCACCGGCTGGCGCAGCGGGGCGTCACGATCAGCATCGGGGTCGCCGAGACCACGACGGTGCTGCCGGTCGATCCGGTCATGCTGGCCGCCGATCGCGCCCTGTATGCCGCCAAGGCCGGCGGGCGCAACCGTTGCGCCTTCATGGAAGTGGCCAGTGTGCTCAGTACGACCGCCCGGCTCCGCGTGCTCATCGCGGGCGGCAGGATCTAGCTCCGGGTCCGAACCCCGCCGGCGCTCAAGACTGCTTGCCGGTCTGCACCGCGTAGCCGGCTTCGCGCCAGGCTTTCATGCCGCCGTCGAGCGCCACGGCGCCGAAAAAACCCATCTGCCGCAGGGTGGCGGTCGCCAGCGTCGAGATGCGGCCGAATTCGCAGCACACGAGGATTCTGCGGGTCGGGTCGCTCAGTTCCTGGTTGACGCGCAATTCCAGCTGGCCACGCGGCAGCAGGTGCGCCCCCGGGATATGGCCCGCTTCGAAGGCGTCACGCTCGCGCACGTCGAGCACGATCAGCTCAGTGTTGCCGGCTGCAAGGCAGCTGTTCAGTTCCGCCAGTGACATGAAGGGCACGGTCGCGGCGGCTTCGGCCAGCATCTGCGCCACCGTCTTGCCCCCGGTCATGTTCGTGCGCAGGGCCTCGGTGAGGTGCGTGGGCATGGTGAGATTGAGGTTGTGCATCATTTCGATGAAGGCGCCGCGGTCGCGTGTCTGCAGGCGGGGATTCTCCGCCAGCTCCTCACAGATGGTCGAATGGGTGCGCCCCTTGTATTCATGGGCTGGAAACACCTTGAGCGCCGGATCGAGCCTGAGCACGCCATCGAACAGACTGTCGTAGAGCGCTCCCGCGTCGCCGCTGGGCAGGTCGGTGCGTCCGGTGCCGCCGATCAGCAATGTGTCCCCGGTGAACACGCGGTCCTCGACGCACAGGCACATCGAATCGAGCGTGTGGCCAGGCGTGTGCAGGGCCTGCAGCCGCAGCTGTCCCACCAGCAGCAGTTCACCGCTGCGCAGGCGCAGGTCGACGAACGGCGCCGGACTGGCGCTGTGCATCACCGCCGGCACGCCGAAGCGGCGCGCCAGCTGCTGGGTCGCCGAGAAATGGTCGGCGTGCGTGTGCGTGTCGACCAGATAGCGGATGCGCAGCCCGTCGCGCGCCGCCAGCGCGATATACCGATCGATCTGGCTCAGCTCCGGATCGATCAGCGCCGCGGCGCAGGACTGCTCGCAGCCAATCAGGTATGACCGGCAGCCGCCGGTGGCCACAGTCTCGAATTTCATCGCCCCGCTCCGTCTGTCGGTTCCGCGTACGCGCGAGCCGCTCGGCGACATTTTGCCTGATGCTCGGCCTGAGCATGCGAATTCCTGGCGCACCCGTTCGCCATTGCCAACCCCGGCGGTATCCCGGAACATCCGGTGGCGCCGTACGGAGAACGCTCGGTGGGAGACGGCAGTGGAATCAATGCACTTCCCGGCCCTGACTCCCGGCCGCGGGAAGCCGGGGGCCGCGATGCCGATCAGCCAGTGGGACATCCGCATAGACGATCTGTCGAGCCTTACGACGCGCGATCTGGTTCGTTTGCACCTCGAAGGGATGCACGCTCATTCTCCGCCCGGCAGCGTCTTCGCGCTCGAATTCACGGGTTTGATCGCTCCCGAAGTGACCGTGTGGACCGTCTGGAGCGACGGCAAGATCGCAGGCATGGGCGCGCTGAAGGATCTGGGTGATCGCGCCGGTGAACTGAAATCGATGCGCACGCACCCGGATTTCCTCCGCCGCGGCGTGGCCTCCGCTCTGCTGGAGCACATCATCGGCGTGGCGCGCACGCGCGGGATGGCGCGCCTCAGTCTGGAAACAGGGAGTGGCCTTTACTTCGAACCCGCGCTGTCCCTCTACCGCCGGCGCGGGTTCGTCGACGGCGAGGCATTCGCAGACTACAGGCGCAGCGCGTTCAATCAGTTCTTGCACCTGGCGTTGTGATTGCCTGCCTCGCGCCGCGTCCGCCAAGGG
>DASWFL010000232.1:0-10938 GCA_036394255.1 Steroidobacteraceae bacterium | reverse complement strand
GTGAACGCCGTAAAGGTGTTCGGCGTATGACAGCTCTCACACGCCGCCGCGCCGAACGGAATATGGTTGGCCGGCGGCAGCACGGTGCCCGGTGTCCCCACCCAGCTCATGCCCGAGCCGTGGCAGGTCGCACAGGCCACGCCTGGCACCACCGCCTGCACCAACTGCCATTCGGCGAGCACGTTTACGAGCTTTGTGATCGCCAACGCCGTGCCGCCGATGAACCACACCGGCTTCACGAGCGGCTGCATCACTTGCCACGGCCCCGGGATGAGCTGGATCGGCACCCCGGCGGTCAAGACGCTGCCGGCGACACATATCCCGACCGGCGCGATCGCCTGCGAGGGCTGTCACTCGAACTCGAGTTTCAGCTCCTTCATGTTTGCGAACGCCACCGGCACCGCACCGCCCTTCATGGTGCACAGCCTCGTGACTGCCATCGCCTGCTCGACCTGTCATGAGAAGGGCATGAGCTGGATCGGCTCTCCTGCGACCCTGGTGCGTCCGGCGCTCAAGGCCGATGGCACGGTGCACGTGGCGGCCGGTGAGTGCTCGACCTGTCACTTCAACACCACGAGCTTCAAGGGTGCAACTGACCTGCCCGCGAATCATATTCCGCTGCCGACGGCGGACAGCAACAACTGCGCGTTGTGCCACACGACCGCCGGCAACTACAGCCTGGCGGTCATGAACCATGCCAACATTGCGAGCAACTGCACGCAATGCCACGGCGCGGGCAAGAGCTTTGCGAATATGGCGCCGCCCACTCTTACACTCCCGCCCTCCAACCATATTCCCTTTGGCACAGGGGCCTGCGAGAGCTGCCACAGCGCCACCACATTTACGACCTTCGTGATCACCAACAAGAGTCCGCCGATGAATCATGCGGTGGTCGCAAGCAGCAGCTGCGAAACCTGTCACGCGCTGGGCAAGACCTGGGTGGGGACGCCGGTCACCGTGGTTGAGCCGGGTAATCACATTTCGATCGGCACCACGGCCTGCATCAACTGTCATGCGGCCACCAACTTCACCACCTTCGTGATCGCCAATGCCGTGCCGCCGATGAACCACACGGGCTTTACGAGCGGCTGCATCAATTGCCACGGTGCGGGCAAGACGGACGTGGGTACTGCACCCAAGATCACCGTGACGCTGCCGCCCAAGCACGTCCCGACGGGCACGCTGGCCTGCGAAGGCTGCCATTCCTCATCCAACTTCAGCAGCTTCTCGTTCACCAACGCCAGCGGCACGGCGCCGCCTTCCATGGTGCACAGCCTGGTCACCATCACGGCCTGTTCGTCCTGCCACGAGAAGGGCATGAGCTGGATCGGGTCTCCGGCTACCGTGGTGCGGCCGCTGCTCAAGGCGGACGGCACGGCGCATGTCACCGCCGGCGAATGTTCCACCTGCCATTTCAATACCACGAGCTTCAAGGGCGCGACGGACCTGCCGAGCAATCACATCCCGCTGCCGGTGGCCGACAACAGCTGCGCGCTCTGCCACACGACGGTGGGCAACTACAGCCTGGCGGTCATGAGTCACGTGAACATCACGACTAATTGCGCCCAGTGCCATGCTTATGGATTGACTTTTGCCGGTACGCTGAAGCCCCTGCAGCCCCCGCCAGGTGCCACCGGACACATCCCGTCCAACCCGCCCAACGGCACGGTGGCGATCGCCTGCGAGCTGTGCCACACGGCGACGGTGTTCACGACCTTTGCTGGCACGATCATGAAGCACGCCGCCGTGCGGTCCATGACCTGCATGAGCTGCCACGAGTACGGCATGAAGTGGAAGACCAATACAGGGGTGGGCCTGTGGGTCCGCGCCTCCGCCGGCCACTACGCCGGAAAGGACTGCGGCGGCTCGGGGTGCCATACCGCGCGTGACAAGTTTGGCGCGCGACGGGGCACCATGGCGATGACCGGCCAGAAAACGGGCGCGCCGAGGGCGGTGCCGACACTTGGCGGGGCCAATGCGCTGGGCCGCGCCGCAGGTTTCGATCACCGGCGCGCGGCAGGGACAGCCTGCGAGAGCTGCCACGCCGCGGGCAGCGGCCTGGGCAAGACTGCGAACCACATCGCCAGCAGCTCGCGTTGCGAGGCCTGCCACACGACGCTGGCCTGGCTGCCCGTCCTGCGCGTCGATCACCTGCAGGTCAGCGGCAGTTGCGTGAGTTGCCACAACTCGATCCTGGCACCCGGCAAGGGGAGCCATCACCTGGCCGCCGGTGACGCCTGCGAAGCCTGTCATACCACCAATGCCTGGACTCCGGCGCGCTTCGATCACCTCGCTGTCGCTGCGCACAGCTGCCGCAGCTGCCACGACAGCGTGCACGCCACGGGCCTGCCGGTCAGTCACGTACCGACCGCGGCCTCATGCGACACCTGTCACGGCACGCTGGGCTGGAAGCCCGCCCTGCTCGATCACACGACGCTCACGGCCCGCTGTGCAAGCTGCCACGACAACAATATTGCGCTGGGCGTGACGCCCACTCATATGGTCATGCAGCGCGATTGCGCCACCTGCCACAGCTATCCGGACTGGAGCGCGCTGCACTTCGTGCACGCGGCCGCAGCTTACCCGGGGCCACACAGGGCGGCGCTGGCCTGCGCGGCCTGCCATACCGGCAACTCGGACCAGATCCCGTGGGCCTCGCCCGCCGATGCCGGAACCTGCGCAGGCTGTCACGCCAGGGACTTCAAGCCCGACGTGCACCCCAAGACCACCGGCGGGCTCAGGTACACCGCCAGCGAGCTGCGTGACTGCACGGGCGCCTGTCACGTGTACAGCGACGCCACCTCAGGAACCATCGCCCGCTCGCAGCCTGGGCCGCATCACCGTGTGTCGGACGCCGCCTTCAAGCGCTAGGGGCAACGGGGCGCCTATTTGATCACTTCCCAGAAAATGCCCGCGACCGCGACGTATCCGAGTGTGAAGACCAGCGTCCTGATGTACGGGATCCCGAACAGATAGACGAAGGCGTGAGTCGCCCGCAGCCAGAAAAACGCCTGCGCGAAGTAAGCGGTCATGGCGTTGGCCTTGCCGGTCAGCTGCGCGACAATGACCAGCGCCGCGAACGGTGCGAAGGCCTCAACGGCATTCATATAAGTACGGTCGGCACGCTTGCCCCAAAGCGGCACCGGCCGGGGAGTGGGGTCGCGGTAATTGCCCGGCGCCAGGAATCCATTGGTCTGAACCTGCGCAGCGATGTAGGGGATCCAAAGCGTCGCGGTGAGCAGCGCCGTCAGCGCGAGATATTTCAGGTCGGTCGTCATGACGCACTCCTTAAGGGGTGTAAAAGAGGTTATCTTATGGTGGTTCTATCGAGCGCCTTCACGCTCATAGTAGAGCGGGAGCGGCACTGGACGTCAAACCCTCAGGTGCGGCCATTGGGAAAATCGAGCGGCGGGTTGTGAGCTTGAAGCGGGCAAGTCTGGCTGTTCTGGCGGGCGCGCTGCTGTGGGGATGCGCGGCAACGGCCGATCGCGCGCAGTCCCTGCCGCAGCAGGCGGCGCTGTCGAAGGCACCCACATGCCTCGCGGCGGAGCAATGCGCGGCCATGTGGGCCGCGGCCAGATGGTGGGCTCTGCACAGCTGTGGGTATGCGCTCGAAAAGGACACCCCGGACCTTATTGAGACCTACAACACGGTGAATAACACGGTGCCGCGTGCGGTGAGCCGGGCGCTGGCCTGCCGTATTACCCGCGCACCCCGTCCGGAAGGCGGGTCTGCCTTCGCAGCGACCGCTTCGTGCAGCGCCGTTTCCCCGCCCGCCAATCCCTGCGATCCGCCGGTCAGTGAGGCCGTGGATGAGTTCAATCGTTCGCTGAACCGGGTCGCGGCGCGATTCGATCACTGAGTGTCACCGTTCCACGAGACGCAGGGTTTAGGCATGAACGAGACGCCTGGCGAAGAGACTCTCGATCCCGAGGACTGGCCGCAGCTGCGTGCACTCGCGCACCGCGCGGTCGACGATGCGCTGGACTATCTGCAGCATGCGCGCGAGCGCCCAGTCTGGCGCCCGACACCGCCGGATATCGCCGCGCGCTTCCACGCGCCGCTGCCACGCGCGCCGCAGGGCGCCGCGGCGGCCTACCAGGAGTTTCGTGACTGGGTGATGCCCTGGCAGATGGGCAACACCCATCCGCGCTTCTGGGGCTGGTACATGGGCAATGGCACGGCCTTCGGCGCGCTGGGGGATTTTCTTGCCGCCACGCTCAATCCCAACATGGGCGGCGGCAATCACGTCGCCAATGAGGTGGAGACCCAGGTGGTCGACTGGTGCCGGCAGATGGTCGGGATGCCGCCCGAGACGGGCGGCCTGCTGGTGAGCGGCGCTTCCATGGCCAACTTCGTTGCCCTGGCCGTGGCACGCAACCACGGGGCCCCGGTTGACGTGCGCGCGTCCGGGGTGGCGTCGCTCCCCAAGCCGCTCGTTTTCTACGCCTCCACCGAGGTGCACAGCTGTCTGCAGAAGGCGATCGAGCTGCTCGGCCACGGTTCCCGCGCGTTCCGCAGAGTGGCCGTGGACGACAATTATCGCATCGATCCCGAGGTGCTTGCGCGCGCGATCGCCGCCGATCGCGAGGCCGGGGCGCAGCCCTGCGCCGTGATCGGCACCGCGGGCACCATCAATACGGGCGCCGTCGACGACCTGGCGAAGCTCGCCGCCATCTGTCATCGCGAGAAGCTGTGGTTTCACGTCGACGGTGCGATCGGCGCCGTCGTGGCGCTCTCGCCGAACCACCGGCAGCTCGTCCAGGGCATCGAACTGGCGGATTCCGTCGCGCTCGACCTGCACAAGTGGCTGCATATCCCCTTCGAGGCCGGCTGCGTGCTGGTGCGCGATCGCAAGGCGCATCGCGCGGCATTTTCATTGACGCCTGATTACCTCAAGCACGCGCAGCGCGGACTCGCCAGCGGCGCGGACTGGTTCAGCGATTACGGCCTGCAGCTGACGCGCGGCTTCCGCGCGCTCAAGGTGTGGCTGTCCTTCAAGGAGCACGGCCTCGACAAGTACGGCCGCCTCATCGATCAGAACATCTCCCAGGCCAGGCGGCTGGCCGAACTCGTGCGCGCCGAGCCGGAGCTCGAACTGCTGGCGCCGGTCAGCCTGAATATCGTCTGCTTCCGCTATCGCGGTTCGGGCGGCACGCAGGCGCAGCTCAATGCCCTGAATGAGGAACTGCTGATCCGTTTGCACGAAAGCGGCGTGGCGGTGCCGTCCTACACGACCCTGGGCGGCAACTACTGCCTGCGGGCCGCGATCGCCAATCACCGGACGCGCGCCGCAGACCTGCCGTTGCTGGTCAACGCCGTGCTGCGTGGCGGACGGGGGCTGGCAAGCCAGGTATAGAGGTCGCGCACCGAGCGGACGGCGCCCTCAGTGAGAATGCGGTCGCAACTCCGGCGGAAATCCGTCGCGATCCAGGCCGCCATCGTCGAGCCAGCGGCGCGTGGTCTCGCGGGCTGCGGCGATGAGCGCGGCACCGCGTGAATAATCGTACGATGACTGACCGAGTGGACACAGCGGGGGTACCAGTCGCAGGCAAACGCGTTCGGCATAGTGTTCAAAGTCCTGCCGCAACTGGCGCGCGCCCAGCAGGTTGATCGCGTGCATGGCGCGCCCGACGGCGTGTCGGGGCACGGCCTGCTCGACGCAGGTGAATCCGCAGGGCAGCACGATCAGCCGCGTCGCGCCCAGCCGCACGGCGGTGGCGATCGGCGTGCCGGAGGCGACCACGCCATCGACCAGCCGGCGGCCGGCGATCACGACCGGAGCGAATACGCCCGGAATGGCCGTGCTGGCCAGCACGGCCTCCGCCACGCTGCCATTGTTCAGCAGTACTTCGGCACCGGTGGCTTCATCGGCGGCGACAATGTGGAGCTGCACCTGCGAGGCGCTGAATTCACGATAGGGGAGTTCGCGATCGAGGAGCCGGCGGAGCCCGCGCGCGTCGGCGATGTGCCCGCGTAGACCAACGACTCCGAGGAGTGATTGCCACGACAGACCCAGGGCCTCGCGCGTCGAGATCTGCCGCCACAGCTCGGCGATGCGTTCGACCGTGGAGGGTGAGGGATCGAAAGCGAGAAACGCGCCGTTCAGCGCGCCTGCGGATACGCCGACGATCAGGTCCGGGCGCACATCCGCGGCGATGAGCTCCACGAGCATGCCCGCCTGCACGGCACCGAGACTGCCGCCGCCGGCGAGCACGAACGCCGCATGCTTCAAGGGCCGGCCGGATTGCGGGCGGTGATGATCCACGCGCTCGAGGGCCCCCAGACACCATCGGAGCGCTGGAATTTCCCCAGCGAGTCGCGCAGCGCCGTGACCACCCGCGGCCTGAGCCGCTCACCTTCCGCACCGGCGAGCCGCAGGATCTCGCCGGCCGGTCCCAGCGCCATGGCGAACTCGACCGCCTCGTCCACGTCGCGCCCGATGCAGATGTCCGTGTCGAAGCGTTCAAAGGTGACGCCGCGGTAGCCTGTGCCCTGCATCATGGCGCTGACCATATCCGGCCCCGCCATCGAGAAGGGCCCGGGACCGCAGTGCACGGCGTCGGTGTCCTCGTGCGATACGACCGGGACGATCTCGCGTACGCGCAGCTCCGCGTCGTGCACCCAGGGGTTGTCTTCGCGCCGGCGCCAGACGATCTGCGTGAACGTCCCGCCGGGCTTGAGCGCGCGGCGGATGTTCAGCAGCGCCGCGCCCGGATTCATGAAGAACATCGTGCCGAAGCGCGCAAAAATATAATCATAGGGGCCGCGCAGGCTGTCCTGCTGGACGTCGGCGGCAAAGAAACTGACATTGCCGATGCCCGCCGCGCGGGCATCGGCCAGGGCGGCCTGGATGAAGCGCTCGGCGCAATCGACGCCAACCGCCTGGCCGGAAGGAGCCACGGCACTGGCCAGGCGCTGCGCGCTGTCTCCGAAGCCGCAGCCGACGTCCAGAACGCGCGCGCCGGCCGGGTATAGCCCCCGCGAGAAGACCTCGTCGCTATAGCCGGCGAGCCCGGCGATCAGCAGGTGCTTGAAGCGCGTGAATTTCTCGAACAGTACCGTGTTCCACGCTTCGACCACGACCTCGTTTTCGCTCACAGCGATCCCTCGCGGTGCGGAATCGCGCAGCCTAACAAATGCGGGGTCTGCGGGTCACCCGCCGGGGTTGCCGGTCCTCAGGAATGCAGGCGCACTACAATCGCCAGGGCCCCGACAAGGATGACCGAGCCGATGACGGCGATGCGCAGGAAGCGGTCCTTGTTTTCCATCGGTGTGCCCCGGCTGTCTTGGTGTGGGACCATTCCAGCGCCCAGGGGCGATCAGGACAAGCTGTCGCTGAACGGGCACAGGCGAATCGGGGGAATCTCAGAGCAGGGCCGTGCCCCGCGGAGTCCGCACCACGACGGTGCCTGCGATCTTGTCGTGCCAGGACTGGCGCTCCGGGTCGAATACCACCCAGATGAACCCGAGGCCCGCTACGGCCGCGGACAGGAAGCAGCCCAGTGCACGCACGATGGCTGTCGGCCAGTCGATCTGGCGGCCATCCAGCCGCACGACGCGCAGATTGCAGACGATGCCACCGATCGTCGTGCCCCGGAGCTTCCACATGACGGCGCCGTAGGTCGCGAGCAGCAGCAGCACGGCGTGCGTATGGAGACCCACGATACTGCACATAATCCCGACCAGTATGAGGTCGAGCAGCAGCGCCACCGCACGATGCCAGAAGCCCGCCCGGTCGGCCAGGGCTATGGAAATCGGTGGCGCAGGCGGTGGCGCCGGAGGCGCTGCGGGGGCCTGTGTCTGCTCCGGGGCGGCGCTCGCGCTCGCTGTGGCTACTCCTGGGCTGGCCTCCGCGGCGGCCGGCTCAGGCGCACCAGGTGAGCCTGCGGGCGTTGCAGGCGCCGCAGGAGCCGCAGAGCCGGCGGACGCGGCCGTTCCGGGCGTGCCGTCCCCCGAACGCGAGGCGCGAAACCCGAGCAGCAGCGTGTAGACCACGATACCGAGGCCCAGGATGCCAAGCATCTTGTAGACGATGAAGCCGAACACCGGCACGGTGTACAGCAGCAATACCACGATTCCGCCGACCAGCACCGCCAGCAACGGCAGCGGCGGGTGCTCGGCATCGCGGTACGGAATGATGCGGCGGCCAATCCACGCGAGCGCCACGGCCTTGCCGAACAGGCCGGCGATGAACAGGGCAAAGCAGAGGAAGGGCAGCAGGATCGCGCCGATCACGGTGACCAGGATCAGCAGGAATACGATGGGCTTGAGCAGGAAAGTGAGCAAGGCGGCCAGCACCGAGCGGCCCGGCTGGGCCTCCATCGTGCGCACGCAGCGATTCACGCCGGCCGGGAACAGCAGCGCGATCAACAGGTAGATCGCCAGAAAGCTGAATGCCAGGGACCACGCCCAGCCCAGGCCCGGCGCGAAGGCCAGCGGGCGGCCGAACAGCAGGCATTCCTTGATCCAGCTACGCATCCACTCCATATGAGCCAGGCTCCCGAAGAGCCTGACGTTCTGCACGCTGCCGTGAATGACGGCGCCTGGATCGCGCCGGAGTTCACCGCCGACGGCGACGACGTCGCCGCCCACTTCGGCGTTGGGGCCCAATTCCACATCACCGAATACGGCGACCACGCTGTTGCCGACGTGGCTATCGACATAGGTATCGCCCAGGACGGCCACGGCCGCGTTGCCCACGGGTCCCGTGACGCGGGTGCTGCCCAGCACCGAGACCACGGCGTCATCGACCTGCCCGGCGCTGGTCGAGGAGCCCAGTACCGAGACCACGGCCGTGGCGTGCTCGCCTGCGGCCAGCGTCGAATCGTGACCAATGGATACCAGCGCGTTGTCCCTGTGCTCATCGCCCTTATCCCCCGGGTCCTTCGGCTGGGGGGCGGGAGGTGAGTCGGCAGTCGCGGCCGGAACCGCGCTGGCGGCTGCGGGCTCCCGAGGCTTGGCGAGCGCCGCGTGCTGGACGGCCAGAAGATTCGCCAAGGCGATGGCGACCAGGAGGAACAGACGTGTCTTTTTCATAAATCAGTACTGTGCGTGTTGTGGAGTCTGGACCAGTGTGCGAAATGCCGCGGCGCTGAGGCCAAAAAGCGCCGCGTAGAGCAGCGCGGCCAGGCCGACGCTGCCGTAAATCCATACCGCGGGAATCTCGCGCATGACCAGGCCGCCCACGACCTGCGCCGCATGACCGAGGCTCCCCAGCGTGCTCGCCGCCGACTGCGCCGCGTCCAGTGGGGCTGAATAGCGCGCGGACTGCAGCAACGCCGTCAGGGAGCCGGCGGCGCGGAACAGGAGCGGCACGAAGCAGACCGCGAGCGGCAGAAACAGCAGCTGTGCGGCTTTCGGCCAGCGATTGAAGCCCTGCAGCCACCAGGGGCGGGCAGCCTGCTGCGCGAGCCGCTGCAGCACGCGGGCCTCGAAACCGGCTGGCGCGCGCCGGAGCGGCTGCTTGCGCAGTATTCCGTCGATGAATTGTTCCAGTGTTGTCATGGTTGTTCAGGATTCCAGCTGTGCGGCGGTGATGCCCCGGCGTGCCAGGATTCCGGCCAGCGCCTGGCGGGCCCGGTGGATATCGGTTTTCACCTTGGGCAGCGAGACACGCAAGCGGCTGGCGATTTCCTCGTAGGGCATTTCCTCGAAGTGAAACAGCACGAGCGGCACGCGCTGATGTTCAGGCAGTGCGCGCAGGGCCGCTTCGATGAATTCATGGCGCTCCTCATCCTGCACCTCATCGGTCACGGAATCGGCGGCCGCGAATTCATGTTCCGGAGCGTCGCCGTCCTCGTCCTGCGGCTGCAGCTGGGAGAAGAAAACCCAGCGCTTGCGATAGCGGGTGAGATGCGTAAAGGTGAGGTTGGTCGCCACGGTCTTCAGCCATCCGGCGGCGCGCGGGTTATCCCGCAGCTCCTCGAAACGCCGATGCGCCCGCAGGAACACTTCCTGCGAAATGTCCTCCGCCTGCGCGTCGCTGCCACTCAGGCGCGCGGCGGTGGAGTAGACCATGTCCTGGTATTTGCGCATGAATTTCGTGAACTCGGCGTTCCGGTCGCCTGCCGCTGGGGGGGATTGCACTGTCTCGTCATCGCTTAAGTGCATAACCCGCGCCGAGGCTCAATGTTTCACAAAAAACATCAACGCAAACAGTATTTTGGAGAGCCTGGGGCGCAGCCGGGCGGGCTGCCGGGCAGCAGGCACGCGCAGGCAAGCGCAGGCAGTGGCAGGAATCGGACCCATCTCACCCCCGCCAGGAATGGCAGGGTGGAGATATTAGCGGCTCGAGGCGACTCTTTCCTTAGTGCCGAACTGGAAGCGGCCGCGCATCAGCGAGGTGTGGCCGGGGTAGGAGCAAAAGAAGGAATAATCCCCACCGGGTTCCATCCCGGCCGTGCTGAAGCTGATCGTGGCCACCTGGCCGCCCCCGACAATCTTGGTCGCCGCGATGACGCGATGGTCGCCCGCGGGCAGGTAGCCGTGATCAAAACCGGCAGCCATGCCGGCATTGGCCAGGGCAGAGACGTCCGAACTGCGCGCCAGCACCCAATCGTGGCCGAGCACGTGCGCTTCCTGCTTGCCGACATGCTTGAGCGTGAGTTCTACGGCACTGCAGGTCGGATCGACCAGCAGGGCGCGGGAGTTGTACTGCATCATATCGTTGGCTTCGATCGTCAGCTGGCAGTTGGCCGCATGAGCGGCGCCACTGGAGGCTGCGAGCGCCAACGCCCAGGGCAGAACCCGGGTGAGGTTCCTGCGGTACGCTTTCATATGATCACCCAGAAGAATGCGAACAAGGTGTTGTTGTCCGAGGCATTGCGCCCGGAGCCGTCGTAGTTACTGCTGGCGCCGTCGAACTTGGAGTAGTCGGTGTACTGCAGCCCGAGGCGCAGATTCAGCCACGGGCGGTTGGGCGAATCGAGCTTGCCG
>DASWFL010000231.1:0-4555 GCA_036394255.1 Steroidobacteraceae bacterium | reverse complement strand
CTTCGAACTGGCGGAGCGCTTCCGCCCACCCCGGGAGCCGCATCCTTCCCGCCACGGGGGCGTAACGCACTCCATCACGAGCCGCCGCAAAACCAGAGCTGCCTCGAAGGCCGTTTCGAGAGGACGTGGACGCCGGACGGTTTCAGTCCGGTGCTCGCTCAGCGCAAGGCCGATGTGAGGCGCGGCCGGGCCGCCACCAGGCACTCCTGCGCGGCGCGTAGGTGCTATTGCTGCAGCCCGGTGGTCAGCACGAGCGACGGATTCGTGGACGCGTTTTCGATCGGTGCAACCACGTACTTCACGACCAGGCGCGCGGTGTAGGCCTGCGCGCCGTTCCAGGAGCTAAAGGTCGTGCAGGACAGTTTTGTCTGCTCGGATTCCGGTCGCTCGAAGGGCTTGTCCGGGAAGCGCGCGCGGCCGACGTCCTGGCCAAGCGCGACCCGACTGTCCGTCCAGGGCTGCTGCGAGTCTTCCGGTCGAGCATACAGATCGGTCGCGGCCACCACTGCCCGCGCCGGCACGCTCGCGCAGAGCGTGACCCGCTGTGCTTCCTGCTCGGTGCAGGCTGGAGCCGGATCGAGGGCGGGAGCAAGGGAGGCGTTGGCACGGCACGGCCCAATTGTTGTCGTCACGGCCACACCTTCGGCCCCAAGTCGATCCGCTGCCACGCGATCCATTGAGCCTTGATCGCTCAGTGTGGCCCGCTCCAGCCGCGCCGCCGTTGCGCTGATCTGCGCCACCTGGGCCGCTAACTCAGCCCTCATCGCCAGGGACTCGCGATTCGATAGTCCGACCAGGTACTGCGACAAGGCGAACCCGCCCACGCCAGCGGCGAGGAGGAGCAGGCCAACTGCCACAACTGGGCCACGGCGCGCTTTCTTCGATACCGGTACGCTACGCGCGCGTTCCGACAGTTCCTTACGCCAGACCACGCGCAGTTGAATCAAGGCGCCGATAACGGTGCCCGTGGCGGCGATGGCCGCGGCAGCCACTCTCTCGTCGAAATCGGATAGGGTCATGAGTTGATCCGAAAGGGCTACCCAACGCCCCTTCCTCGCCCCTGTGGGTCGGAGCCCGAGTACGTCGATCCAAGGCAACGGTAGCGGATGCGGTCAACTTAGCGCCGAACAGCGCCCCGTGCTGAGAAGTGGCTCCGATTTCTCGGATTCGGCATAACTTGATTTCCATCAGGACGTTGCGTGCGAATCCGCCACCACTGTGCAACGTTCGAGATGATTGCTGCGGCGCATCGTGGCCGAATTTCCAGGTCCGATTGGCGGACGCTGAGTCCCCGGGCCTGGGGCGGCGGCGCGCAGTCGCAGCGCGCCGTCAGGCCAGTGCCCGCGGCACGGAGCCCGGCGCCGCCCGGCCAGGCGCGCAGAGGCGTGAAGGATTCCCCGTGTCTTGCGCGTCGGGGGTCCCGTGATGATCAAGCACGCGCGCCTACTCGGTGTCGGTATGGTCCGCCTGCCATCACCCGAGTCTCCAGGCCGCCGTGTCCAGGCCGGGTCGGTATGAGTGGCCTCTGGCTAACCATCTGATTGCACGATCCAATCTCGGATTCCAAATCTCGCACCGCCCCGGTCGTGTTCGACCCTCCTGATTTCCCCGGTTTGTAGCTGAATCGAGATCACGCGAGGTCGCTCACCAGTCTGGACGGAACGCGAAGGATCAGCGTCAAACGTCAGGTATTTCCCGCATTGCGGCAGAACTAATGCGCGGGTAGCATTCGCCCGCTGTCGGCAGGCCAACGCGTCTTGCACGGCCGTCATTGTGGATCGGCACCGGTGAATTCCCGGCAACTGCGCTTCCTGCCACACACATACTCAATCAAAGGAGGAACCCCATGATCTCCCGCATGGCACGGCAGATTCTCGTCACAGGCCTGTTGCTCTCCCCGCTCGCGGCGCTGGCCGAGTCCAACGACGGATTTCCTTTTCGCGAAGCCACCGTGGCTCAGCTGCAGGCCGAGATGGCCGCGGGCCGGCTGACCTCGGAACGGCTGACGCGCGCGTACATCGAGCGCATCCACGCGCTGGACTCCAGCGGCCCGGGGGTCAATTCCATCATGGAGCTCAACCCGGACGCGCTGGCGCAGGCGCGCAAGGCTGACGAACTGCGCCGACGCGGCGTGGTGCTGGGACCCCTGCACGGGATCCCCGTGCTGTTGAAGGACAACATCGACACCGGCGACAAAATGCAGACCAGTGCGGGATCGTTTGCGCTGGTGGGTGTGCCGGCTGTGCAGGATTCCACGGTCGCGGCCAATCTGCGAGCCGGGGGCGCCGTGATTCTCGGCAAGACAACGCTGTCAGAGTGGGCAAACTTCCGGTCATTCGAATCAATCAGCGGCTGGTCGGGTCGTGGCGGGCAGACGCACAACCCATACGGCATCGACCGCAATGCCTGTGGCTCCAGCTCCGGTTCCGGCGCGGCCGCGTCGGCGAACTTCGCCACTGTGTCGATCGGCTCGGAAACCGACGGAAGCATTGTCTGTCCGGGCAATGCGAACGGCGTGGTTGCCATCAAACCCACAGTCGGACTGACGAGCCGGGCCGGTGTCGTGCCCATTTCGCATATACAAGACACCATCGGTCCGCACGCGCGCACCGTGGCTGACGCGGCTGCAGCCCTGGGCGTGATCCAGAGCCGTTCGTATGACGGGCGCGACGCGGCAACCGGCGGCGTACCGCTGGGCTGGCGCGGCCGCTTTGCCCGGCCGGCCAACATTCCGACGGATTACACCCAGTTCCTGGACCCGCATGGCCTGCAGGGAGCGAGGATCGGGATCACGCGCGCGGGCTTGAATGGATTCACCAACGTCATGACACCCGCGCCGGTGACCGCAGCCATCGAAGCCGCCTTCAAGGCGCTCAGCGATGCCGGTGCGACCGTCATCGATCTGGACGCGGCCGGTTTCAGCTTCATACCCGCGGCTGGCGAGTTCGGCGTTTTGCTCTATGACTTCAAGAACGATTTACGTGCGTACTTTGCAACCCGTGTCGGCGTTCCGGTTGCCGGCGGCACACTGCAGACAGCCATCGATTTCAACAACGCCCACACAGATGTCGAGATGCCATTCTTCAATCAGGATCTGTTCGACCTTGCAAATTCCTTGGATACGAGCGATCCAAACGCGCCACAGGATCCCGGCCTCTTCAGCAGCAACAGCGCCGGGATGTCCTCCTATAACATTGCGCTCGATCTGGACCAGGCCGCCGGTGTCAGCATGGACCAGGCCTTGAGCACTTTTCAATTGGACGCAGTGGTATCCGCGACCGACAATCCGGCCTGGTCCACTGACCTGGTGTACGGCGACCACTTTATTTTCGGAACCTCGGGCCTGGCAGCCGGGCCGGGGTATCCGATCGTGCAAGTGCCTGCGGGTGCGGTGTTCGGAGTGCCCATAGGCATCAGCTTTTTCGGCACGGCATTCAGCGAGCCGACGTTGATCAAACTCGCTTCGGGCTATGAAGCGGCGACTCATGCGCGCGCGCATAACCTGCCGACATTCGCGGCGACAGTACCGTTCGATCACATCAAGGGCCCGCTGCAGCAGGATCCGGAAAGGGACGCGTCAATGCAGCCGGTGGCGGCTGCCGCGTCCACCAACGCGACTCAGGCGGCCGCGGCTGTCTCGACCAATGCCGCTGTTTCGCGCAGCCAGGCCACGCGCACCAAGATCAAGAAAGCGCTGCACCAGCTGTAGCGCCAGGGATTGCCCACGG
The DNA here is from genome assembly GCA_036394255.1 of Steroidobacteraceae bacterium. GTDB lineage: Bacteria > Pseudomonadota > Gammaproteobacteria > Steroidobacterales > Steroidobacteraceae > FEN-1191. The sequence goes on along the minus strand of DASWFL010000231.1, from coordinate 827 downwards.
CGCCGATGAGCATTCGATCGAATCGGCGCCTCAATTCCGGCGAACCGGCGAAAAGGACGCGGCGCCCACGACAGGGGAGGAGCGCGGGTAACGGCGGCCTACGGGGCCCATTTGGTAGCGGGGAAATCGTTGTAAAGCGCGTCCTCGCCTACAGCGGCGTCAGCAGCGCGTGATCGCACACCTCCGGCGTGGCATAGGCCGGCCATGCCGGCAGGGTCCGGTCCTGTCAGGCCAGCAACGCCGGCATGCGGGCGTTCCTAGCTGCGGGAGCGCCGGGCTGGTCGGGCTATATTGGGAGCTGGCGCGGCATTGGTGAGCGGCCCCACTTCCCGGACAACGGTCTCGATTGTTGGTCGCACGCCGCGCACATGACTGTCGATCGCAGCGCGCATGGCGGCCACATGCTCGGGTGTCGTGCCGCAACAGCCACCGACGATGCGCGCACCGGCGTCGATGGCGAGCGCAGCATATTTGGCCATCTGTTCCGGCGTGCCGGAGTAAACGCATTCGGCGCCCTGGAAATGCGGTATGCCGCAGTTGCCCTTGACGACCAGCGCATGCGCAGCATTCTGCATGGCCAGGAGCGTCACCAGGATATCGGGTGCGCCTACACCGCAGTTGGCACCGATGGCGAGCGGTGCGACCGGCTGTCTGGCAACGATTCCATCCAGCTCGTCGGGCAGCATGCCCATCATCGTGCGACCGGCGGTATCGAAGCTGCAAGTGATCACGTACGGCAGTCCCACCTTGATCGAGGCCTCGGCTGCGGCGGTCAATTCTTCCGCCGAGGACAGTGTCTCTATCCACAGCACGTCAGCACCACCGTC
>DASWFL010000230.1:0-20404 GCA_036394255.1 Steroidobacteraceae bacterium | reverse complement strand
TGCGCTCCCAGCCGCGCCACGATCTGCGCGGCGTCGAGCGGCGCGATGGCGTGGGCGAGCCGATAGCCCCAGTGCGGCGCCGCCTCGATTTCCACACCCAGCGCCTGCAGCGCGCCGATGGCCTTCCAGATTGCACTGCGGCTGACCGCCTGCTCGGTCGCGAGGCGCTCGCCCGAATGCACGGCGCCGTCGGCCAGCCTTCCGAACACCCGTTGCGCGAGGGCCGGCGCCGGCGCGGTGCGGCCTGCATTCACTCGCGGATCTCCGGAACTTCCGCCAGCATGCAACGCACGCCGCCGCCGCCGACGCGCTCGATCGTCGGTATCGGCACGGTCAGCACCGTGTCCACGCACCCGCTGAGCTGGCGCATTTTCGCATCCCCGAGCCCGGCCCTGGCGGTCGCCGACATCACCAGCACGGTGGCGTCTCCGAGCGCCTCATCCCAGGTCGCCAGCTCCAGCATATTGCCGGCAAAGGCATCGACGGCGGCGCGATCGATCTCGATGAACTCGCGTCCGCTCCGTCGCAGACTGTCCACGACCTGCGCTCGATCGGCCGTGGCAATGGCGGGAGCGCAGCACATCAGGCAGCGCGAGCCGATCCACATCAGCACATTGGTGTGGTAGTAAGGCTGCTCCTGTGTATCGAAGGCATCGAAGACCACCGCTTCGTAGTCCATCTGCCGGGCCCACTCGCGCACCAGCGCTTCATCGGTGCGCGGCGAACGACAGGCGTAGGCGACGCGCGCCACGTGATCGAGCACGAGGCTGCCGGTGCCCTCGAGAAATTTCCCGGTCGCCTCATGCGCCGTGAAATCGAGTCGACGCCGTGGGCGGAAATTCAGGGCCGCGCAGACCTCCTCGACGAGATCCAGGCGCCGCTCGAGCCGCCGGTTGGGCGCCAGCATCGGATACAGCACGAGCGTGCCGTCGTCGTGAAAGCTGATCCAGTTGTTGGGGAACAGGGCATCGGGTTTGTGCGGCAGCGCCGTGTCCGCGCCCATCATCACGCGCACCCCTTCCGATTCCAGGGCGCGCCGCAGGCGCTGGGATTCCGAGCGCGCGGTGAGCACCAGGGACTGCCCGTCCGGCCGCGTTTCCTGCGGACGCTGCATGGCATTGGACGCGGCAGTCTGTTCGTTGAAGGCGAAGGATGCCGGTTCAATCATGAACACCGCGCCCGCGCACTGCATGGATTGGCGAGTCGTGGTCTGCTGCATCTTGCGCAGAAGTCTGCCACAGGCCCCGGCTTCTTAAGAATCCATTGTCTGGGCAGGCCGCTCGTATGCGTTGCGTTAGACGCAGCGCGACATTCAGCGGCGCACTCGGCAGGCCTCATACCGATGGCAAGTGATTGATCCGGAAAAATAAAAGATAAAATCAGGAGGACCTGAGGAAATGTGCGGGCCGTTCAATTGTGCATTGCATAGAGCCTGGGTTAGCATGCGCGCCCAGTCGCGGACACTGCGCCCATGCCACCGAATCCACCGCTTTCACCAGCCCGGGTCATTCGCAAGTACGCGAATCGCCGCCTCTATGACGCCACGGCCAGCCGTCACGTCACGCTGGAGGACCTGCGCCGGCTGATTGCCGCAGGCGAGCGGGTCCAGGTCGTGGACGATCGCAGCGGCGAGGATCTCACGCGCGCCGTGCTGCTGCAGATCATCTCCGAGCAGGAGCAGTTCGGTTCGCCCGTCCTGACCGTGCAGCTGCTGGAGGGCATCATCCGCTTCTACGGCAATCCCGTGCAGGACATGCTTTCGCGTTACCTCGAGCAGAGTCTGGGCACCGTGATGCAGCAGCAGCGCTCGGTGCAGGCGCAGATGGCGAAGGCGATGGAAGGACCGCTCGCGCCGCTGGCCGAGCTGACGCGCCAGAACATGGAAATGTGGAGCCGGATGCAGGCCTCCATGCTCTCAGCGCTCAACCCCCAGACGGGGAAACCGGCCACGGGCGCAGCGCCTGGACCAGAAGAACCGGGCGCTGACGAGGACTCCACCGGCGCACCGCCGGCACCGGGCCCTGACTCATCCCCAAAATAAAGGACTCCCGCTCATGGACCTGAAGGGCAAGACCATTGCGGTCACCGGTGCCGCGCGCGGCATCGGCCGCGCACTTTCCGAACAGTTCGCTGCCTGCGGCGCCCATCTGGCGCTGATCGACCTCGAAGCCGATTCCCTGCAGGACACGCTCCGGGCGTGCCAGGGGCTCGGTGCGCAGGCCCGGGCCTACGGCGCCAGCGTTGCCAATGAAGCGCAGCTGCTCGAGACCTTCGACCGGATCGTCGCGGACTTCGGCCGCTTCGATGGCATCGTCAACAACGCGGGCATCCTGCACGACGCACTGCTGGTCAAGGCGAAGGAAGGCCAGGTCATCGGCAAGATGAGCCTGGCGCAGTGGCAGGCGGTGATCGACGTCAACCTGACCGGCGTGTTTCTCTGTGGCCGCGAGGCCGCGGAGCGCATGGTCAGGCTCGGGAACGGCGGCGTGATCATCAACATCTCCAGCATCTCACGCGCCGGCAATGTCGGGCAGTCCAACTACGCGGCGGCCAAGGCAGGCGTCGCCTCGCTGGTGGTGGTCTGGGCGCGCGAACTGGCGCGTTACGGCATCCGCGTCGGCGGGATCGCACCCGGGTTTACCCACACCCCGATCCTGGATTCCATGAAGCCCGAGATACTGGAGAAAATCGCCGCCCCCGTGCCTGTGGGGCGCCTGGGTCGCCCTGAGGAAATTGCCCATGCAGCCCGGTTCATCTTTGAAAACGACTTCTTCACTGGCCGGATCATCGAGCTCGACGGCGGCCTGCGGCTTTAGAATGCGACGCATCTAATGGCACTGCTCTAAGAGCGCTCATTGACCGATGTGAACTGGATCTTAATGATATATTTCAATAAGTTAATAGACACAAACCCCGTCCAGACCGGCGCCTGAAGGATTCTCTTGCAGTGCATACAAACTTCGGTTAGGATGTGCCCAGTTGAAGACACACCCCACACCCCAGACCTTTGGAGCCACTGACATGACCGACCGTATATTCGATACGAATGCGCTGCTGGAAACCTACCGCAATGCGTTCGCCCCCGCGATCCAGGCCCAGCAGGAAGCCATCAAGGCGATCGAGCGCCTGGCCCGCTACCAGTACGCCGTCGCCGGCGACTACCTCGAGTGGAGCCTGACCCAGGCCCAGGCCGTTGTTTCCGCCAAGAGCCCGGCCGAGCTCGTTGCCAAGCAGACCGAGCTCAGCTCGAAGATCGGTGAACAGCTGCGCGGTCGCGTGCAGGAACTGACCACGATCGCCAGCGAGTCGCAAAACACCCTGACGACGCTCTTCAACGTGGCGTCGGCGAAGGTGGTCGAACTGACCAAGAAGGCGGCCTAAAGGCCAGCCGGACTAGCTGACAGATCAGGCCTCGTGGCTAGGAAACTCCCCCGGGGCCTTTTTTTTGGCGGCCCTGCACACCGCGACCGACCCATGAGCCCATCGAACCCCCTGACCGTCCCGCAGCCATTCCAGAGCGCCGACTATGATCTGCGCGCCTGGGCGGACTGGTCGCTCGCCCTGTGGAGCCGACCGGAACTGCAGCTGGCGCTCGCGCAGGACGCCGTAACGCGCAGCGCAGACAGCTGGCGCTTTGCATGGCTCGCGGCCGCGGGCCAAAAGCTGCCGCACGGCAGCGGAGCGCCGCAGTTCGAACACGAGGCCTGGAGCCATTGGCCCTTCAACGTGTATGCGCACAATTACGCCCACCTCAGCCAATGGAACGCCCAGGCCCTGGAATCGGCCGGCGGCATCTCTGCCGACAGCACGCTGCGCCTCAATTTCCTGCAGCGCCTGATGCTGGAGGCGACCTCGCCGGCACATTACCTGCTGACCAATCCGGAACTGCTGGAGCAGACACGTACGGAGTCGGGTGCCAACCTGCTGCGGGGCGCCCAGTACTGGCTCGAGGACCTCACACGCATTTTCGAGGGCGGCCCGGCACCGGGTAGGGAGAACTTCCGGATCGGCGAGCAGGTCGCGATGACTCCCGGCAAGGTGGTGATGCGCAACGCGCTGGTCGAGTTGATCCAGTACAGCCCGCAAAGCCCGAATGTTCTTGCCGAACCGATCCTGATCACGCCGGCGTGGATCATGAAGTATTACGTGCTCGATCTCTCGCCCCACAATTCGCTGGTGAACTACCTGGTCGGGCAGGGACACACGGTGTTCATGATCTCGTGGAGAAACCCGACCGCCGCGGACAGCAGCCTGGGCATGGACGACTACCTGCAGCTGGGCCTGCGCGCCGCACTCGCTGCGGTGACGGCGATCGTGCCGGCCCGGCGCGTGCACATGGTGGGCTATTGCATCGGAGGCACGCTGCTGTCGATCGGCGCCGCACAGCTCGCCCGCGAAGGCGACACACGTATCGCTTCGGTCACCATGTTCGCCGCGCAGACCGATTTCAGCGAGCCGGGCGAGCTGGCCGTGTTTATCTCGCCCAATCGGCTCGCCCTGCTGCAGCTGCTGATGCAGCGCGACGGCGTGCTGGGCAGCGAGCGCATGAGCACGGCTTTCGCCCTGTTGCGCGCCGGGGACCTGCTGTGGGCGCCGGCGATCAACCAGTACCTCCGCGGCGAGCGCGGTGCGATCAACGACCTGATGGCGTGGAACGCCGACGGCACCCGCATGCCCTGCCGCATGCACGGCGAATACCTCACCCGGCTGTACCTGAACAACGAACTTGCCGCCGGCCAATTTACCCTCGGTGGAACGCCGGTGGAGCTGCAGCGCATCAGCGTGCCGATGTTCGTAGTCGGCACCGAGACCGATCACGTCGCGCCCTGGCGCTCCGTCTACAAAACCCGCTCGCTGACGCACTCGAGCGACTTCAGCTTCGTGTTGACGAGCGGCGGCCACAATGCCGGCATCATCAGCGGCGCGGTCAACTCCAAGCGCCGGCACCGCATGCTCCGTTGGCTGGATGCGGGCACCACGATGAGCCCGGATCAATACCTGGCGGAAGCCGAAGCCCGCGCCGGTTCCTGGTGGCCGACCTGGCAGCAATGGCTGGCTGGGCATTCCTCACCCGAACGCACGGCGCCCCCGCCAATGGGAAATTCCGCGGCGGGCTACCCGCCGCTGGGCGACGCGCCCGGCGGTTACGTGCGCGGCTGAGCCGCGATCAGGGCTGCGTGGCAGCGGCCGCCACGTGCTGGGCGCCTGCCCTGGCGCCGGGCTTCATGAACTTGACCAGGACGCGCTGACCGATCAGGAACGGCGTGTTCTCGGCCGAGACCACGACCTCGACCACGCGTTCGTCGGTGGCCTCGTTGGCGGTGTCGGACTTGAGCTTGCGCGCGCCAAACGTGGCCGCGACGCGAATGACGTGGCCCACGGCGAGCTTGCTGGGGTCCGCCTCGGGAATGATTTCCGCTTCCTGACCAACGTGCACTTCGGGAATCGCGCTCTCGACGATCTCGGCGCGGACGATGTGTGGAATCGCCGGCTCGAGATCGAACATATTCGAGACGTTGAGGGTGGACGCGCCCGCACCAGGATTCGCGTAGCGCCGAATGATCTTGCCGTCCATCGGCGCTCGAATGATCGTCAGGTCCTTGTGGTACTCCGCCTGCGCCAGCTGCGCCCGCGCCGTCAGCACGGCCGCCTGTTGAAATCCGAGCTGCGCCTGCGCCGTGGCAATGGCATCGCTCGCCTGATCGAGCTGCTGCTGGGCCACGAGATTGGACGGCGCAAGTTTCCTCAGGCGTTCATATTCACGCCCGGCGGTGGCAATGTTCACCGCCGTCAGCGCAAGTTGGCTCTGCGCCTGTGCCACGGCGGCCCTGGCGCTGTTGGCCGCCAGCACGAACTCGTCGTCCTCCTGGCGGGCCAGGATCTGCCCCTTCCTGACCGTGTCGCCCTCCTGCACCATCACCTCCTTGATCACTCCGGGGCTGCGCGCCGCGACCTCGACGATCCCGCCTTCGATATCGATCTTGCCGTTCGATATCGTTGCGTAGGGTGACGGTGGTGCCGTGACGGTACCCTTGCTGCCCGGCCCGCCGGGATGGCATGCGCTGGACAGCAGCACGCTCACGCTCACCACTAGCAACGCCGTCGACGATGTGAAATTGCGCAGCATGTGCATTTCCTGGTGTGGCCTTAGTCTCCGAACGGCGGGGGTGCGGAGATCATCTGATCGTTCAGGATCTTGCCGTCTTCCATGTGGATGATGCGATCGGCGTGCGCTTCCAGGCGCGGATCGTGAGTGACGACGACGATCGCCGCGCCGCGCTCCTGTGCCGCCTGATGGAGCAGCTTGATCACCACCTGCCCGTTGACGGAATCGAGCGCCGAGGTGGGCTCATCGGCGAATATCAGCGACGGCGACTTGGCCAGCGCGCGTGCAATGGCCACGCGTTGCTTTTCACCGCCGGACAGTTCCGCTGGCTTCTGGTGCAGGCGCTGGCCCAGGCCCACCGTTTCCAGAACCGCTGTGGCACGGACGCGTGATTCCCGTTTGCCTACCCCGCAATACTTGAGCACCTGCACCACCTGCTCGGTGGCGTCCAGGGACGGAAACAGGTTGAAACCCTGAAAGATGAAGCCGCAATGGTCGAGCCGGAACTTGTCGATCTTGCCGGCGCGTTTCTTCCACAGGCTCTCGCCCAGCGCCAGCACCTCGCCCTCATCGGGTCTCATGAGGCCGGACAACGCGGCGATCAGGGTCGACTTGCCGGAACCAGACGGCCCCATGACCATGGTGACCTGGCCATGGTAGGCGGTGAATTTGACATCCTTCAGGACCTGCTGGCGCAGCTTGCCGATCTTGTAGGCCTTGCTCAGGCCCGTGGCGTCGATAGCGAGCCGGCTCATCGCAACAGATCCGCCGGCTGGCTCTTTTTCAGCACACCGAGCGACAGTACGCCCGACAGCGCGGCGATGATCAGCAGCGTGACCGCCACGGGTACATCGACGAACAGGGGGAAATCCATCGGCACGCCGGAGGCCCTGGCGAGGACCCCGACGATGCCGGTCAGTGCCGCGGTGAGCGTGAGGCCTGCCAGGCCGACCCACAGACTCAATTCCATCACGATCAGGCGCAGGCTCCCCATCGAGACGCCGAGCGCCCGCAGGCTCGCGAACTCCTTGATGTTGGCGAGCAGCGCGCCCTGCAGGGTCTGCCAGGTGATGATGACGCCGATGAAGGCGCCGACGACGACGGCGAAACCGATCATGACGACGATACCGCCCTCTTTCAGCATCGATCGCTGGTTGACTTCGGACAGCTCTTCGCGCGACCACGCTTTGTACTGGCCCTTGGCCAGCACGTTCAGTTCCGCAGCCACCTGCCCGGCGCGTGACGGGTCCTTGATCTTGACCAGGAGCGGCCCGACACGCGGGCCATCATCGGCATGGAAGAGCAGCTTGGCCGTCTGACGCGACACGAAGACCATGGAATTGAACATGGAGGGATACCCTGTCGTGATCGCACGCACCCAGACCGTAATGCCGTTCATCTTGGCCTTGTCGCTCACTTGCACGCCCAGCTTGACGAGGCTGGAACGATCCACGACCACCGCATAGGGCTCCTGCAACGCCTGCACAATGTCATCGCCAAAATCGTTGGGCAGCGTGACGGCGCCCTTGACCGGGTCGACGATGATGACCTGCACGCCGTTGCCCTTGGAGGCCTGGCCTTCCTTGGGGAAGTTGGACCAGAACGCCCAGTTGCCGTTCAACGGCTGGACTTCCAGCACGTCGGGATGTTCGTATATGGCCGGGATGTTGCGCCGGGGCTGGCCGGAATTGTTGCCGAACATGCTCTCAGCCTCGGGCGGCAGGATCATGACCTCGGCGGGCGAGCGATCGATTGTGGCCGTGAAGGACTTGCTCATCCCCATGAACATGCCGGTCATCGCCAGCACGAGCAGGCCCGCCACCGCGAGCGCAACGACGGCGGCCAGGTAGCGCCGCCATTCATAGATGAGCGTGGAAAGAGCGAGCGACACTAGGCGAGGAGCGTTGCGGCCTCACGCAGCGACAGGTCGAGTATCGCCACCAGGCGATCGACCTCGGCGGGCGTGATGATCAGGGGTGGACAGATGACGATCGTGTCGCGCACCGCGCGCACCATCAGTCCATTGGCAATGCAGCGATCGCGCAGCAGCGGTCCGGCCCTGCCCTCCTTGTCACCGAAGCGCAGATTGGTGCCGGCCTCGCGCACGATCTCCACGGCACCGATCAGCCCGAGCGAGCGCACTTCGCCTACCAGGGCGTGCGAGCGCAGCCGCTGCAGGGCACGCTCGAAGTACGGGCCGATCTCGTTGGCGACCCGCGTCACCAGCCCCTCGCGTTCGATGATCTCGATATTGCGGAGCGCGACCGCCGCACAGGTCGCGTGCCCCGAATAGGTGAAGCCGTGGAAGAACTCGCTGTTCTTCTCGCGCAGCAGCTCGATGATGGGGTGCGAGACGACCGTGGCGGAGATCGGCAGGTACCCGGACGACAGCCCCTTGGCCATCGTCACGATGTCCGGTTGCAGGCCGAAGTGCTGGTAGCCGAACCAGCGGCCCAGGCGTCCGAAGCCGCAGATCACCTCGTCGCAGATCAGCAGGACGCCGTACTTGCTGCAGATCGCGCCCACCCGCTCCCAGTAGCCGGCCGGTGGAATGATCACACCGCCGGCGCCCTGCACGGGCTCGCCGATGAAGGCCGCGACCCGCTCCGGACCGAGCTTGAGGATGCGCTGCTCGAGCGCATCGGCGGCCCGCGCCGCGAAGGCGGCTTCGCTCTCCCCAAAACCTTCGCCGAAATGGTAGGGCTGCATGACGTGCTCGACGCCCGGTATCGGCAGGTCACCCTGCGCGTGCATGAGCTTCATGCCGCCCAGACTCGCGCCCGCGACGGTGGAGCCGTGATAGGCGTTCCAGCGGCTGATGAAGATCTTGCGCTGCGGCTGGCCGCGCAGATCCCAGTAGTAGCGCGCCAGGCGGAAGGCCGTGTCGTTGGCTTCGGAACCCGAATTGCTGAAGAACACGTGCTGCAGCTCGCCGCCGGTGAGTGCGGCAATCCTGGCCGCCAGCATCACCGTCGGCGCCGTCGCGGTGCGGAAGAAGGTATTGTAGAAGGGCAGCTGCAACATCTGCGCGCGCGCCACTTCGGCAAGTTCGGCACGCCCGTAGCCCACGTTCACGCACCACAGTCCGGCCATGCCGTCGAGCAGCGCCACGCCGTCGGCGTCGTAGATGGTGCAGCCTTCCGCGCGGGTGATGATGCGGCTGCCCCCGAGCGTCTGCATCAGGCGGTAATTCTGCTGTGCCGGCAGGTGGTGAGCGACGTCCAGTTCGCGCAGCTGCGCGCTGGCGGAGACTGTCTCGACGCGCTCGCTCCGTGACAGCATGATCAGCGCCTCTGCAGCCAATAGGCGATCGCCTGCGGCAACTCGCGCTGCGCGCGGCCGCTGACGTACATGCCGATGTGCCCCACGTCCAGGCCGAGCGCCAGGTAATCCTTGCTGCCGACGAGGCTCTCGAGCGCGGTGGAAGCCGTGGGCGGGACGAGGTGATCCTGTTTGGCGTAGATGTTCAGCAGCGGCTGGTGCAGCTGCTTGAGGTCCACGCGGCGGCCACCGATCTCGAGCGTGCCCTTGAGCAGGCGGTTCTCCTGGAAGAACCAGCGCGTGAACTGGGCGAATGCGGCGCCCGCCTGGGCCGGGCTGTCGAATATCCACTTTTCCATGCGCATGAAATTATCGACCTGCGCCTGGTCACTCTCGCCCTCCAGCAGGTTGATGTACTTTTGCTGCAGCAGGCGGAACGGCATCAGCGACACATAGGCAGCGTTCAGCACCTCGCCGGGCACGATCCCGTGCGCCGCGACGAGCGCGTCGACGTCGATGTTCTGCACCCACCTGGACAGCAGGTTATCGCCGGTCTGGAAATCAACCGGCGTCACCATGGTGATCAGGTTGCGCACGCGCTCGGGATGCAGCGCGGCGTAGCACAGGCTGAAGGTACCGCCCTGGCAGACGCCGAGCACCGTGGCCGATTCGAGGTGGTGTTCGCGCAGCACCACGCCCAGACACCGGTGCATGTAGCCATTGATGTAATCGTTCAGGTCGGTAAAACGGTCGGCGCCGTCAGGATACCCCCAGTCGATGAGATAAAGGTCGAGGCCCAGCTCGAGCAGCCGGCGGATCAGCGAGCGATCGGGCTGCAGATCCATCATGTAGGGGCGATTCACCAGCGCGTAGACGATCAGCACCGGCGGCAGCTTGGCGCTCGGCGCAAGGGGCCGGTAGTGATACAGCGTCAGCTTGTCTTCGCGATAGACCGCGTCCTTTTCCGAGCAGCCGAAACTCACCGCGGACGCGGCCTGGAGCGATTGATAGGTCGCGGCGATCCGGCCCTGGAGTTCGCTCAACTCCTGGAAGGCTGTGGACGGCTCTTCGGCTGCCGGCACGCGTCAGCCCCGCGTGCCGGCCAGGGCCGCCTTCAGCTCCCTGAGCTGCTGGTGGATGCTGTTGAGTTCCGCGCGCGTCGGCAGATCAAACTGCCGGGTCCACTCTTCCACGAGTTCCCGCTGCGCGCTGCGCAACTGGCTCAGTGCATTGGTGAGTTCCGCCTGCGCCTGCACGAATGCCGCGCCGCGCGCCGCCTGCGCATAAACGCCTTCGGCGGCATCGACCCACAGGTCGTAAACCTCTTTCATCGAAGCCGGCGGCGTGCCGCTCTTGAGCCGGGGGGCGAGGCGCTCACCCAGCTCGCGCAGGGCCCTGCCGATGATGTCATTCCACTGGCCGCTCAGCTGCAGCTGCGCCTGCGTGCAGCGCGCGCCCAGCTGCAGGAGCCGTTGCCAGGATTCCTGCTGTTCGCGTGTGGGGCCCAGCGCGGGTATGTTGAATGCACCGCCCATCCCGGGCAGTCCGGCGATGCCCGGCATCATCCCCATTCCCGGTGTGCCACCCATACTGGGCACGCCAAAGGGCATCGGCTGCGGCGCACCCTGGAAAAGGGTACCCCACAGGCTGGCAAACTGCTGCTGCAGTCCGGCGAGCCCATTGCTGAACTGGTGGCTGCGCTGCTCCGGATCAGGGCTCGCCGCCGAGCGGTTCAACAGCTCCCACAGTGCACCGGAGACCCCCAGATAGCGCTCACACTGCTGCAGGAAGGCCCGCCCGAGGTCCTCGGGACTGCCGCGCGGCGTGCTGGCGGCGGCTGCCGCTGCCGGCGCGGCCGCCCCTGCCGCGCCGCCGGCTGCCCAGGCCTGGCTCATCTCGGTCCACTGGCGCAGCATGTCCGCCTGGGCCTTCTGAATGGCTGCCGACCAGTCGCCGGTCGCATTCGAATCGCTGGTCATGCCGCCTCCAAACAGTTTTGTCAGTTACGCCGCGGGATGAAATCATACGCCCTGACCAGGGCGCTGACTAAGGAGACCTTCATGTACAACAGGGCCATTCCCGCACTGATCGCCGTGTTGATCCTGGGTAGCGCCGCTGCCTGGTATTGGTGGCCGCGCCTCGCACCGACCCCAACGCCGCCGCCACCGGTCACCGCGCCACCCGCGCCCGAGACGGAGCCTGCAATTGAACATCCGCTGCCGACCGCTGCGGACAGCGGCCCTGCACTGCCGGCGCTGAATGAAAGCGACCCGGTCTTTCTTGGTGCAATCGGGCAGCTGCGCGGCGGCGATGCGCTGCGCACCATGTTGCAGCCCGAGACCATGATCCGTCACATCGTCGCCACGGTAGACAATCTGGCGCGTCCCCGCCTCGCGGTGGAAATGCGTCCCGTGCGCTCTACGCCGGGCGCCTTCCTCACCATCGGCGACGAGCAGCAGGCCACGCTGGACGATCGCAACGCGGCGCGCTACGCCACGGCGATTGCGGCGCTCCGGGCGCTCGACATGCGTGCGGTCAGCGCGCTCTACCAGCATTACTACCCGCTGTTTCAGCGCGCCTACGAGGATCTGGGATATCCGCACGCCTATTTCAACGACCGTCTCGTGGCTGTCATCGACCATCTGCTCGCCACGCCACAGCCGCCCGGAACCCTGGCGCTCGTGCGTCCCAAGGTATTCTGGGAATACGCCGATCCGGAACTCGAAGCACGCTCCGCGGGCCAGAAGCTGCTGCTGCGCATGGGCCACGAAAATGCGGCGATGGTACGCGCCCGGTTGCGCGAACTGCGTGCACTGATCGTCACTGCGCCGGGCACCGCCCCGGGCACCGCGCCGCGCACCGAGCCCGGCACCGCGACGGGCACGGCGCAGGTGCCTGCGCCGGCCGCTGCGCCGGCCGCTGCGCCGGCCGGCCAGGGCCGTTGAGCCATGGCGTACCGCGCTGCTGTCGCCGCGAACCAATCGGGAATGCAACGGTCAGTACGCCCAGCCATGCACAGCCGCATCCATTCAGGGAACCGTCTCGTAGCCGCCCGGCGATCGCTCTGTGCCGTGGCGGTGCTCCTGTCCGCAGTGGCCGCCGGCGCCTGCACGACGCTGGCCACCCAGCCGCCGCCGGCCGGCGCGGCCCTCGCGGGCCAATGGCAGCAGGACAGCGCCGCCAGCGATAATTTCGAGGCGAAGCTGACGCCGCTGCTCGAGAATCAGAGACACCGCATGCTCCCGCGCCACGGTGCGGTCGGCACTTCCGGCGCCAGGCGCGGCGGTGGCCGCAGCTCCGGCGATCGCGACGCGAACGGCAACGGCGATACCGCAAGTGAGGAGGCCTACGCACTCATGGTGCCGCCTGAAGATCCCGACAAGGTCCGCTCACGCCTGGGTGATGAGTTGCGTCCGCCGGCCGCCTTGCTCATCGCGATTGACGCTGATGCGCTGCAGATGACCCCCGACGCCGAACCCATGCGGCGCTTCCTGCCGGGCCAGAGCATCTCGCGCATCGACAGCAGCGGTGCTGCCATTGTCGACAGTGGCTGGGACCAGCGGGCCTTCGTGATCCGCGCCCACTACACCAATCGGTCGGAGCGCAGCTGGCGCTACGAGCTGGAGGCCGGAACGGGTCTGCTGCGCGTCAGCTTCGAGGCGAACGCCCCCGAATTCGGCCGGTTCACCCTGCAGACCCGCTATCGCCGGGTGGCGGCGCCGCCCGCTCCGGGGAGCTAGAGCGCGGCGTCGTCCATCTCGCCGGTACGGATGCGCACCACGCGATCGATGCCGGTGACGAAGATCTTGCCGTCGCCCACTTTTCCGGTCTTGGCAGCCTTGACGATTGCGTCCACCACCTGGTCGACGAGTTCGGAGCGTACGCCGATTTCGATACGCGTCTTGGGAACGAAGTCGACGACGTATTCTGCGCCGCGATACAGCTCCGTATGGCCGCGCTGGCGCCCAAAGCCCTTGACCTCGGTCACCGTCATGCCGGATATACCGAGTTCCGAGAGGGCCGAACGCACTTCATCCAGCTTGAAGGGCTTGATGACGGCTGTGATCAGTTTCATTGCGGCTCCTTGGCGGCCCGACGGCTTCTTCTCGGGCCTTATCGTAACGCAATTTGCGGCGCCATGGCTCAGGCACCCGGCCCTGTCAACTCACGTACGACAGCGTCAACGCTGGCGCCGCTGAGCGCCGCTCCGCTCAGGCCGGGCAAGGCGGCCGCGGTCAGCACCGCAAACACCGGATCCTTGAGCCGCGCCAGGCGCAAACTCAATCCCCGGCGCTGCAGCATGGTGGCGAACTGGCCGAGCGCTTCGATCGCCGTGCCGTCGAGATTCGGCGATTCCTCCAGGCTCAGTACCAGCGCGCGCGCAGCGGGCGCTGCAGCCACGCGCGCCGCTGCCTCCTCGAGTACAGCCTCCGCATTGGCAAAGAACAGCGGTTCCTCCGGGCGCAGGATCAGCAGATCGGGCACGACCTGCACCTCCGGATGAAATCCCAGGCTGACGAAATCGTGGCTGCCCGCGAGCCGGCCCAGCACGCTGACACGGGGTCGCGTGAACTCGCGTATCAGCAGCGCCAGGCTGACGCCGATCGCGACCAGCAGGCCGTCCTGTACGCCCAGCAACAGCACCGCGGCGATCGCCACCGCGACCAGCGCGCGATCGCGCTTCCATCTCAGGTAGGGTCGGAGCGGCTCGATGCTCAGTGCGTGGCGCATGGCGAAGATCACGATGGCCGCGAGTACGGGTTCGGGCATGCGCTCCACCCAGGGCAGCAGCAGGCCCAGCGCGCCGATCACGCATCCGGCCGCCACCAGCCCCGACAGGCGCGAGCGTGCCCCCAGGGATTCATGCGCGGCGGTGGCCGAATAGCCCGCGCCCACCGGCATGCCCTGAAGGAACCCGGCGACCAGGTTGGCGGCGCCGAGCGCCAGCAGTTCGCGATTGACGTTGACCGCATCCCCATGACGCAAGGCGCTGGCACGTATCGATCCGTAGCTCTCCGCGAACAGCACCAGCATCAGTGCGACCGCGAGTTCCATCGCGCGCATCCATTCCTCCAAGGACAGCCCGGGCAACCGCACGCCGATGGCGCTCAGCTGGATCGGTCCCACCAGCCTGACATCCGCGCCCGCAGGTCCCATCAGAGGGACCGCGGCGATTCCGAGCGCAATGACCACCAGCGTGCCGGGGAATCGCGGGTAGCGCCGCAACAGGCCCAGGACCAGCAGTGCCGCACCGCCCAGCAGCAGACTGGATTCATGCCATTCGGAGTGACGGCGCACGATTTCGGCCAGGAGCGGTGCCACCGCCGTATGGGTCGCCTGGATGCCGCACAGCCGCGCCAGCTGGCGCACGCTGATCACCACGGCCAGCGCCAGGGCCAGGCCGCGCACCACGGGCCGTGCAATCACCTGCGCCAATCGACCCAGCCGCATGGCACCGGCGGCCAGGAACAGGGCCCCGGCCATCATCACGATGGCAGCCGCCGCTGCCAGGACCTGCGGCGCGGATAATCCGGTGAGCGAGCGCAGCGCCGCCGCCAGCACCGCCGCCGACGATGAAGTGGCCGCCACGATCGCGAAGCGGCTCCCACCGAGCAGTCCGTAAGTGACCAGTCCAGCTGCGGCGGCCAGCAGCCCGGACAGGGGCGGTAATCCCGCGATGCCGGCGTAAGCCACGGCTTCCGGCAACACCAGGCCGGCAATGGACAATCCGGCGATCAGGTCAGGCCAGGGCCGCTTCACCGGTGGTCGCCGGACCAGCCCGGGAGATATCGCGCCGCTGCAGATCTGGCCAGTTTCTTCCCCTCGCGCACCGCACGCTGCGGGTCACTGCGCAACAGCGCGCGGCTGACGCGCGGCCGAAAGAAATCCGCCCAGAGGAATTCGGCGAAGGGCGCGCTGGACTTCGCGTAACCTCCGGCATGCCGCACGCGCCCGGCCAGACTCCGGTAGGGATCATCCTGGAGCGAGTCCAGGCGAGCGGGGATATTGCTGCAGTCCCGGCGCCGGCCCTGGGCGTCATACGGATGCGCCCAGGCGCGGAACTCCATCGTCCGCCAGAACACACGGGTATCAAGCCATGAAAGATCCTCCTGCGCCGCCACCCATACGGACGCGACCTCTTCCTCGATGAGGGCCAGCGCGAGATGATGGTGATCGATGATGTAGTAGTGGCCGCCCGGCCCGAATACCGCGGGAAACACCTGCTGCTCGAGGCTCGCACGACGCGCCTTGTGGCCCAGCGCCGCCCATTCCTGGCGCTTGGCGGCCACTTCCGCATAGCCGACTGACATCTGCGTCGGGCGCAGCTGGCCCGGGGCTACACGCCGGAGATGATGTTGGGGATATTCGGACCACATGCGTTCTTCCCCCGTCGTAGCGAGTCGCCGCATAAAGTGTATAACGTGCCCTATGCACCTGCCGCCTCTCCATCGCTGCCACGCTACGGCCTGGCAGGGCGCTTGCCGAGCCTGAGACTGCGCGGTCAGGTACAACACCAGCGCCTCGCCTTCGCCCTGGCGCTGCTGGCCGCGCTGCTGTGGGGGCTGCTGCCCCTGGCGCTGTGGCTGCTGACACCGGTGCTCGACACCTTCACGATCACCTGGTGCCGCTTTCTGTTCGCCGCGGTGGTGGTCGGAGCGCTGCTGGGCCGTGGCGGCTCGCTGCCCCGGCCCTGGCGCCTGCCCGCACCGCTCCCGGCGCTGCTGCTGGCCGCGATCGTCGGTGTGACGATCAACTACACCCTGTTCGTGGTCGGTGTCAGCCTGACCTCACCTGCCGTCGCGCAGGTCGTCTCGCAGCTGGCCAACCTGTTCCTGCTGTTTGGCGGCCTGATCGTCTTCGGCGAACGCTTCAGCAGGCGGCAATGGTTCGGCTTCGCGGTATTGCTCGCTGGACTGGGGCTGTTCTTCAACAGGCGGCTGCCGCTGCTGTTCGGGCTCCACGCCCACGAGGGGTTCGGCGTGCTGCTGCTGTTGATCGGTGCGCTGACCTGGGCCTGCTATGGCCTGGCGCAAAAACGCCTGCTGCGCGAATTGAGCTCAGCGCAGACGCTGTGGCTGCTGTACGTCGGGGCCGCACTGCTGCTGACCCCGCTGGTGCATCCGGCCAGACTGCAGGCGTTGAGCCACGCCCAGGCCTGGGCCCTGGTGTTCTGCTGCTTCAACACGCTCATCGCCTACGGCGCCTACGCCGAGGCCATGAAGCTCGGTGAAGTGGCGCGGGTCAGCGCCACGGTCAGCATCTCGCCGCTGTTCACGCTGCTGGGCGTGATCCTCGCCCCGGCCTGGCTGCCCGCGTTTGCGTCCATCGCGACGCCCGACATTCCGACGCTGCTGGGCGCCTGCGCCGTGGTGACCGGATCCTCTTTGTGCGCCCTGGGCGCCGATCGCGCCGTCATCTAAACCATCTGCCCGGAATCGCACTCCAAGTACACATGGTCGGCGCAGACTTCGAGGCCCTGTACCGGGCGCACGTGGGTCAGGTGTATGGGCTGTGCCTGCGCCTCACTGGGCAGCCTGCCCTGGCCGAGGACTGCACGCAGGACTGCTTCATCGCGGCCTGGCGCGCCTTGCCCGGCTTCGAGGGGCGCAGTCAGTTTTCCACCTGGCTGCATCGCATCGCGGTCAACGCCGTGCTGACGCAGCGCCGCCGGCGCCCCGGCGATGCGCTGCACGAAGCCGACGAGCGCGACGGGGACGCACTGCAGGTGACCGACGGCCAGCAGGCTGCGGACGGCATCGACCTGGAGCGTGCCCTGCGGCGCCTGCCGCCCGGTGCGCGCGACGTGCTGGTGCTGGTCGGGATTTACGGTCACACCCACGAGGAAGCGGGGGCAATGCTCGGCATCGCCACCGGCACGAGCAAGGCGCAACTGCACCGCGCGCGGCGTCTGCTGGCAACGCAACTGGGCATGGGCCTGGAGACGGCATGAACAGCGAAGCTTCGGAAAAGCTGGATGAAGCGCTCGCGCGCCTGCCGCGCGAGCTGAGCCCGGCGCGCGACCTGTGGCCCGCCATCGCGCAGGCGATGAACGAGGGCGCGGCCAGACAGGGCCGCGAGCCAGGTCTGGCACACGGGTTGCGACGGCCGCGTTGGCCGGTGGCACTCGCCGCAAGTCTGGCTCTGCTCTGCCTGGTCGCAGCGCTGTCCTGGTCGGTCCTGCGCCTGCAGGCGAGGACTGCGATGCTCGCGCAGGGCGGCACCGCGGCAGGGGCGCAGCAGTCCATGGTGAGTTTCGACTCTCCGCGGGATGCGGCTTTCCTGGCCGCACGCGCGGCGCTCGAGAGCACTTATGCGCAGCGACTGGCCCTGCTGGCTCCGGCGACACGCGCGCGCGTGCAGACGGATCTGGAGATCATTCGCAAGGCCAATGCGGACATCCGCGACGCCCTGAAGCACGATCCGGCCAGTCCATTGCTCCAGCAACTGCTGCGCAGCACCTGGCAGCAGGAAATTGAGCTTTATACCGACGTATCGCAGGCCACAGAACCCATGCTAACGAGGAGAACCTGATCATGAAGCCCTCTAGTTCCGACGCGCGATTCACCCGCCTGGCGCTGCTGGCCGCGTTCGTGCTGCTGCCCTGCTACGCGGACCCGGCCTTCGCGGGCACCCGGCCGTTTGCAGCCAAGACAGCGGCTGATCCTACCGGCACTGTCGAGATCGTCAACGTCTCAGGCTCCATCGAAATCAGCGGCTGGGATCAGCCGCTGGTCGACGTGAGCGGCACCATCGGTGACAAGGTCGAACGCGTCGACGTGACCGGCAGCACCGGTACCGGCAGCGGTAATCACACCACAGTACGCGTGGTCTTGCCCTCCGGCAGCAGCTGGAGCGGCGACAGTTCGGCGCACCTGAAGATCAAGGTGCCGCACGCCAGTACCCTGGATGTGTCGCTGGTGAGTGCTGATCTGGCCGTCAGTGCGATCGACGGCAGCCAGAAGCTGCAGACCATCAGCGGCAGCATCAGCGGCAGCGCCAGCGGAAACCTGCAGGTCAATACGGTGAGCGGTGATGTGCGCATGAGTACCCACGACGATCATGCCATGCAGATCAAGTCGATCAGTGGTGATATCAACGTGAGCGGCGCGGACGGCGACGTGCAGGTCAAGACCGTCAGCGGCGATGCCGAGCTCGCGCTCGGCAGCCTGAGCAACGCACGCATCGAGAGTGTCTCGGGCGACGTGCAGGTCAGCAGCACACTCGCGCCGGCGGGTCAGTTCGAAGCCTCATCGATCAGCGGCGATCTGCGCGTCAGGTTCAGCGCGCAACCCGATGCCGACATCGACGTCCAGAGCTTCAGCGGCACCATCAGCAACTGTTTCGGCCCGAAGCCCACCGAAGAGCATTACGGGCCCGGCAGCCGCCTCAATTTCCGCAGCGGCAAGGGCGGCGGGCGCGTGCACATCGATACCAAGAGCGGCGATGTGAGCGTCTGCAACGTGAAATAGCGAGACGGCCCGGCGCAGCCTGGCAGGCTGCGCCGGGCCATCGAGCCGCCTATTGGTCTTCCTCGTGATCGATACGCACTTCCGTCGCGGTGACGGTGCTGCCGGTCGCAGTGCCGCGCGCCTCGACGATCTGCCCGACCGCCTGCGTAAAGAAGTCCGCCGAGCTCATGCCGCTTTGATCCTCGTCTGCGCCAAAGCTGGCGTTGGTGGCGTCGATCGTGATGCCGAGAATCATGAACTGCGGCGGCGTGGTGGCCGTGAACGGACCGCGTACCTCCACGTCCGTCGAGGGTGGCAGGCGCTCCAGCCTGGTCGCCAACACCTGGCCGCTCCCGACCGGATTCTCGTAGCCGCGTATCTCGACGGTATCGCCGACACTCACGTTCGCCAGCGTAAAGAGCTGCACCTCCGCGCTGCTCTTGTCTTCATAGCGGGTGTTTGAATCGACGGTGATCGAAACGCCCAGGACAGTGAGCGAATTCATCGTCGCATCGACCGCCGTCACGGTCGATTCCAGCTCGATGGCGGCGATGTGACTGATCTCGATCTCGTCGGCCACCAGCACACCACTGGCGTCGAGCATGCCGCGCACCTCGACCCGCACGTTGAGCGCCAGGTCTGCGGCTGTACCGCCCTCGAAACGCGTATCCGCCGTGGTGGTGACTTTCTGGCCGCCGACGTCAAAATCGGTCGCAGACGCAAAGCGGGTGATCAGGCCCTCCTGCTCGACGTGCCCACCTTCCGCCACGTCGCCCGGTTCCATGTCCGCACGCTGCACAGAGGTTGCCGTGAGCTTCACCGCCCCCGAATCAAACACGGTGCCGCGCGCGACCACCAGGTCACCATCAGCCGGTTGCCCAGAGGAGAAACCGCCGAGCATAGCCGCCGTGTAATCCACCGTCAGGGCGTTGATCATGAAGGTGTGGGCGGTCATGTCCAATCCGGCCACCGTACCGAGCACCTGCAGGGGCTCCATGGCTTCGGCCCGTGCGATCCGGGTCGCAGCGATGACCCCATCCGCGCCAGCGAAACCGCTGACCTCAATGGCGTCGCCCATTGCCAGGCCGGTCAGGTCCGCCGGCGAGATGCCTGGGCCGAATGACGTGGTGGCCGTCACGGCCACCGTCTGTCCGAGCACCGTGAGTTGATTGGCCGTCATATCGATGGTCGCGACAGGACCCACGACGTTGTCCTCGACCTCAACACTGGAGGCATCGCCTTCCCCGGACTGCAGATCCTGGCTGCCTTGCACCAGGGCGACCTCGCCCACCGCGAGGCCGGACTGCATAACCGAGCGGCCATTTTTCCTGAGACTGGCGGCCGAGACGTTGTAGCGCACGCCATTCACATAGACGCTGCCGAAAGCTGTAATCGTGCCCAAGGTCGCCACCTTCTGGGTGGCGCTCATGCTGGTACTGGACATGCCGCCGCCACCGCAGGCCCCCAGCATGATGAGCGCCGCCAACGCGACCAACTTTGATTTCATGTTCCACCCTCCTGTAACGCGACCGATGCGAACGGCCGATGAAAAATCGACGTCGCGTATCTTGGCGGAGGGAACCGGGGG
>DASWFL010000229.1:0-1589 GCA_036394255.1 Steroidobacteraceae bacterium | reverse complement strand
CTAGGGCGCGACCTGCAGTTCATCCGCATCAACGGCACAGTAGTCGGAGCTGGCGTGGGCCTGGCCTTGCACGCCATCGTCCTGGCTCTGGCCTAATCCACGCCCATCTTGAGGCGGCGCCCGGTCCCGCCCGGCAGCGCGTGCTTCCCGGCGCGGCCGGCACGGTACCTTCCAACCCCTGGCGGCGCCCGCACGCGCCGTTGACGTCGAAGACGGCACCACCGTCAGTCACCGCGACGATGCCGTCGGCGGTCGTCACGGTCCCTAACCGATCTGCTTTCCTGCAGTGGCGCCCGCCGAGCCCCCGACACTGCCGACAATCGATGCGCACGCTCCTCGGCCTGCTCGCGCACAGTGCGATAACTCCTGCAGCACGCGCACGCGGAGGGCTCGATCTGCGCGCCGGCAGTGCGACTCCCAGCGATATCAACGGAATGCCGAAATAGATATTCTGTGCGTCAGCTCGTGGTCATGCTGCGCTGCCGTAGCCGGCCTCATGTTGTCTCAACAGGCGCTGGAATCCGCAGTTGTGTTCTTGAGATACCCGGCACTCGCGTGAATCACATCGTTAGCTGCCGGTGTCTCACGTCTCAACTGATGTTCGACAGATGAGACATTCGGCGATATCCGGTGGCAGGTACTAGGGTCGCGCGGCACGACAACCCGGCCGTCGGCGGCGAGGGCCGGGGCACGCATGGGCTTGACGCCGTCCAGGCCGGTCGATCTCCGCGCCAGGCCGCTGTCTAGGTTGGAACTGTGGATCTTGGCGCCGTGAAGGATGCGTCGGCGCGCGGCCCCCGGTGCTGTTGCTGCGGCTAGGAATGCCTGCGGCCTGGTCGAGGACGCCGAGCTGATGTCCGGTGCGGGCCGCCTGGCGCGCGTATTCGCTCGCAGGCCTCGCGGTCGAAGAGGTGGGTAAGGCCGGCAGCCTGGCCGCCCTGGCGGCCATGCCCGAGAACCTGAGGGCGGGCACCGGTCAGGCGCTTGCTCGCTTGGCACCAGCTGAAGCTGGTCAAGGGCATGCTGACCGCCCGGTACAGTTCAGCGCGGCTTGCAGGGCGACCAGGTTTGTCACCATGGCCCTGAGCGTGGTCGCCCAGATTCTTGACAACGCGCGGGCGTTCGCCGAGGACACGGACCAGCTCAAGCAACGCGGCCTGTGCGTGGACGTGGACCGCAGCGGGCAAATCGGGGAGCCGCCGCGCAGGCCGACCCTCTTGGTCTCGAGGTCCAGGTGCTCTCACCCGTCCGCGAGCGCGCCAGCATGAACGATGCGACCCTCCCTGACAATGGAGCCGCCTGATACGGGAGGCGACCGCGACATGGAGGGTCGCTAGGGCGCGAGCGGCACTCCGGTTGGGATCTGCTGGGTGATGCAACCAATTCCGCCGCCGCCAAAGGCCTGCATGTCGGTGGGCGCTCCTACGACCTCGCGGCCGGGGAAGAGTTCCTGGAGTATGCCATAGGCCTTGTCGTCGTCCGGGACCCCCAGCTCGGGCGCAATTATCCCGCCGTTCACCGGGTAGAAATTGGTGTAGGGAGCCGCGTATCGCTTTCCGTCGATCTCCCGCGTGTAGGGGAGGTACGGC
>DASWFL010000228.1:0-2741 GCA_036394255.1 Steroidobacteraceae bacterium | reverse complement strand
CAGCAACACGACGCCGCGCTCCAGGTAAGGGCGGATCGCCTGAGCCAGTGTCGCGTCGCGCGCGATTTGCGCGCGCGCCAGCGCGGGCAGCATCTGCGGTGGCATCTGGTGGCAGTGGCCTTCGTCCACTGCCTCTTGCTGGGCCTGCAGCAGATCGGCCGGCAAGGGGTCCAGTCGCAACTCCCCCTGCTGGGCGGCGTCGAACACGGCTCCGAAACCTTCCTTCGAAACCCGTAGCGCGTCGGCGCGCGACAGATTGGCCGCGACGATCGGCAGCCGGTACTGCAGCGCCAGTTCCAGGAAAGGACGGTAAAGATTCCAGTTCCAGCCTCGCCCGCCCAGCGCGGCCAGTTGTTCGGCCCGATCGACGCCCTGCGCCGGCGTGGCGCCCAGCACGCGATCGATGTCGGCCTGGCGCTCGCGATCGAATTGCTCGAACGCGAGCGCCGGGCGCGAACCCGCCCGAAGGAGCAGCGCGAGCGCCTGCGCGCGTACCGCGTGCTGCTCGGCGTTGTCGTGGACCTCGCCCAGCAGCACGATCGGCCGCCGTTGCATCTGCGCCGCCAGTGCGGGCGCGGTGAAATCGCCGCTGGGCGGCGCAGGCGCTGCGCACGCGCTCAGGGCGGCGGCCGCGAGCGCGGCTCGCCAGGGCGTGCGCCCGCCGGACATCGGCTACTGCAGCAGCCGGGCGAGCGCCGGCAGCGCCACCGCGCCTTCGCCGAGCGCGCGCTCGTTGAAGCGCGACAGCGAGTAATCGGCCGGGTGCCTGTGCCGGAACGAGTCGCGGACCTCGAGCCAGCCCTTGAAGCCGGCGTAGTAGGTCGCCAGCTCGCAGGACGATAGTTTCGCGCGCAGCAGCTTGGCGGCGGCTTCCTGAGGGTCCTGAAACGCCTCGCGCGTCATCAGGTCCATCGCCTCCTGGTCGGTCATTCCCATCGTGTGAAGGCGAATGTCCAGAATCGTGTTGGCGATCGATCGCAGCAACTGCTTCAGCAGCGTCAAGCGCAGTGCGCGGTCGCCGTCCAGGTATCCCTGATCCACCATCATCTGCTCCGCATAGGCGGCCCAGCCCTGCACGTAGGGTCCGTTGGCGTACAGCGCTCGCAACATCCGCCGCGAAAGCGGCCGAATCCGATTGGCGTAGTCGGACTGCACCCAGCGGCCCGGCATCGCTTCGTGAATGGTCAGTTGCTGGACACCGAAGTAGTTGTATTCGCGCAGCTTCGATTCGACCCGTTCGCGCGGCCATCCGGCCGGGATCGGCGCGACCCAGTAGAAAGCCCCCAATTGCGGTTCCAGCGCCGGTGCCGGGTCGAATCCATCGACCGAATACGTTCCGCGCATCAATTCCGGCGTCTCGACCACCTCGACCCGGGTTGCGGCCGGAAGCGCGACCAGGCCGCTCGCACGCACGAAATCCGTTGCCTGCTGCAGTGACTGCCTGACCTGCGCCACGTAGCGGTCCGGCGTCGCATGCCGGCGCGCAATCCGATCCAGGCCCTGCGGCACCGACAGCGGCGCGGCCAGCTCGACCATCTGATCCCGGGTGGCCTTCAGGTCCGCCGTCGCCGCGCCCAGCAGCTCCTCGGGCGTACGGCCGAGCGCCAGCTGATAGCCGCACTTCTCGCGGTACACCAGAGGGCCCAGCTGCCAGTTGCGCGGGCGCTGTGACAGGGAGCGCGCCATGAACCGGTTGAATTCGCGCAGCGCGTCCAGCGCCTTGCCAGCCGCCTCGGCGTACGCGGCCCTCTGCTCGGCCGGAACCCGCGCTCGCAGGACCTGGTCGATCAACTTGAAATTGCCGGCATTTTCATCGCGGGCGACCCGGATCCAGACCGGAGGCGCATCGCTCAGATTGAATCGTGCCTGATCGAGCAGCCGGGGTACTTTCTCCAAGCGCTTGATGATGTGCCCGAAGCGGATACTGTCGGGTGCGTAGTCCAGCTTGAACGGCTCAAGCAGCGCACGGCCGATCAACTCGACGTAAAGGGCCGGGTTGTGGCGGTAGGTCTGAATCGTCTGCAGGTCCAGCAGCGCCAGAGCGACTGCGTTCCTGATAATCTGCAGGTCGGCCTGTTGCTCGGCATCGAGCTCGACGACCTCGAGCCGGTCGACGCGCTGCACCCACTCGCGATAGAACCGCAGCGTGCGGTCTATCCCGGCGGGGCTGAAATCGTCCAGGTCCTCATCGAGCGACACTCCGTGATGGCGGTGGTAGCCCTGGGCCGTTGCCGTGACCGGAGACAGCGCCAGGCTGGAGAAGACGAATTCGCCGGTCAGCGCGTCGAAGTCGGCGCCTGCGCGGGCCGGCGCGGCGGGCAGCAGGCTGCAAAGGGCCGAGGCGGAGCAAATCACGAGCAGGCGCACCACAGCAGCATACGCCGGGCCGATCCGCATCGTCCGGCGAATCTGCGGCTCAGGACACTGCGGCACGGCATGGTTCGATCAGGCTCCGACTGAGCAAGCGGCTGATGGGCAAAGGCAGACTCGAAGCATTCAGTGATGGCGTGATCGCCGTGATCATCACGATCATGGTGCTCGAATTGAAGGTCCCGCGAGGGGCCCGGCTTGACGACCTTGTCGAGCTGGCGCCGGTATTCTTCAGCTATGTGCTGAGCTACCTTTACGTCGGCATCTACTGGAACAACCACCACCACATGCTGCATACGGTGCAGCGGGTCACCGGCAGCATCCTGTGGGCGAACCTGCACTTGCTGTTCTGGCTTTCGCTGATCCCGTTC
>DASWFL010000227.1:0-20620 GCA_036394255.1 Steroidobacteraceae bacterium | reverse complement strand
GAAGGCATCCGTGTGCAGTTCCTGCGGCACGAGGCCGATCTTTGCTCGGGCGGCGCGGTACTCGCGCCCGATGTCGTGGCCTGCCGCGACCACGGTCCCCAGCGTCGGGGTGACGATTCCGCAGACGATATTGATCAGCGTCGTCTTGCCCGCCCCGTTCGGGCCGAGCAGGGCGAAGATCTCGCCCTTGCGGATCTCCAGGTTGACGTTCCTGAGCGCCTGCAGGCCCGATGCGTAGGTCTTGGTCAGCCCCGCGATCGAGATCACCGGCGATTTCGGTGCTGCAGGGTCCGCGCGGTGGATCAATCGGACAGCACCACGCCTGAGCCACCCATCTCCTTGGGCATATCCTTCATCTTCGGCTTGCTGTCATGGATACGCAGGACCGTTTCCTGGTAATGCACGTGCACGCCGGGCTCGAAGCGCAGCTTCGGAACCATGGCAGCGTAGATATCAACGAGACCCATGGTCGGATGGTCGGTGAACAGGTGCCCACCGCACTTCGTGCACCACTTGCGATAGCTGATGGGCGTCTTGTTGTAGGTGCCGATGCTCCCCGCGCCGTGCGTGATCTTGAGCGCTTCAGGCTTCCACAGCGTGAATGCATTGACCGGGCCCGCCGACCAGTGACGGCAGGAGGCGCAGTGGCAATAGCCCATCGCGGCCGGCTGGCCCGACACCTCGAATTGCACCTCGCCGCAAAAACAGCCGCCCTTGTACACCTGTTCACTCGCCATGACTCACTCCAGGATTCGGATGGGGTATTGATGCTGCTCGACGCGAAGGCGTCTACACTTTTCCTGAACCAGATTATAGAACTGAGTCCTGCGGTCCGCTGGCCTTCCAGTCCGATCTGCAGATCGCGGGGCAGGCCGCGCCCGGATTGAACGACTGAATGTCAGGCGAGCGCCGTCCGGTACAGCTCCAGGAGTTTCCCCCAGGCACGCTCGGCGTCGGGCTTGCTGAAAATGGGCCCTCCGCCCTGGGGCGGCATGTCCGGCACGCACCAGCCGTGCTGGGTGCCCGCGTAGACTTCGATCTCCGCCTGCACCTTCGCCGCCTGGAAGGCCGCGCGCAGCGTGCCCTTCGCTTCCGGCTGACGCGCGTCATCACTGCCGGCGATCGCGATATACAGGCGCGCCCGGATCTTTGGCGCGAGCAGATGGGGGCTGTTGGGCTGATCGGTCACCAGGCCCCCTCCATGGAACGAGGCGCCCGCACCGACGCGATCCGGGATCGACGCGGCCGTGCGCAGCACCAGCGGCCCGCCGATGCAATAGCCCTGGCTGCCGATCTTCTTCGTCTTGTCCACCTGGTGCTGGGCGTCGAGAAAATCGAGATAGGCCCGGGCATCGGCTTCAGCCGCACCGGCTGCGTTCAACGGGCCGGTCAGGGGCGGCAGCCGGGCGCGATCGGCCTCCTTCTGGAAACTGAATGCGGAGATGTCGCCCAGCACCGGCGCCCGCGTGGTGCGATAAAACGGATTCGGCACCAGCACGGCATATCCCGCCGCGGCCAGCCGGTGGCCGAATTCCCGCATCGACGGCCGCAAACCGAAGATATCGGTCCAGATCAGCACGCCCGGATGGGCACCGACCACAGGATAAATGAAGGCGGCGTCACACAGTCCGTCCGCAGTCCTGATCTCAACGTCCCGCTCGACCGTGTCCGGCGGCGTGCCGGCTGTAGAGCGGCTCGCCGCGACCCAACCCGCGGCGGCAGACAGCGCCACGAAGGCCCGGCGTGTACGATCATCCGGCGGCCCCGAGGGACGCTCGCGATCCTTGTCCTGCGTGCTCATGGCCTGGCTCCTCCTGCCGCCGCGCCCGGGGCGCACGTTGATACAATACACCCGGACCGGATGGGGCAGCGCAACCGCAGGAGAGCAGCATGATCGGCTACGTGACACTGGGTACCAATGATCTGGCGCGCGCCGCCGCGTATTACGATGCCCTGCTCGCGGACCTCGGCGCCTCGCGCATGATGGAGACCGGGCAGTTCGTCGCCTGGTCCGTCAAAGCGGATCAGCCGGGGCTCGGTATTACCAAACCCTACGACCAGAAGGCGGCCACGGTCGGGAACGGCGTCATGGTTGCGCTGGAGGTGGACAGCCCCGCCAGGGTCGATGCGATGCATCGCAGGGCCCTGCAGCTCGGCGGCACCGACGAAGGCGCGCCGGGCCCGCGCGGCGGGGGCTTCTACGCCGGGTACTTCCGCGACCTCGACGGCAATAAGCTCAACTTTTTTCACATGGAATGAAGTGACCAGAACCCTGACAGCGTGCCTCCTGCTGGGCCTGCTGGCGGCGTGCAGCCACGCCAGGCCCAACGGAACGGCGACGGCCGGGACTCCGGTAGCGGCGGTGCCACCGGCGATGCCCGCGGCACACACCCCGGCCACGGCGCCTGCGCAGCCGGGCACCCCGCTCACGCCTGCAACCCCATCGCCGCAATCAACGGCCCCACAGTTGCCCGAATCGAGTCCGGTCGTGGCGGGGAGCGGCAAACCGGCCGATGCTCCGGCGCCGGTCAAGCCCCCGGCTGCGCCCAGGTCCGCTCCAGCACCCAAGGCCACTGCTCCGCCCCAATCCCCGGCACCGGTGCCACCGCCCGCGGCCGCCGTTGCCGCGTCCCCACCCGCCGCCCTCAACCTGGCATCCCTCGAGCAGCGGCTCCGCGACACCCGCGCCATCGGCGTATTCACCAAGCTCTCCCTCAAGAACCAGGTGGACGACCTGCTCGATCAGTTTCGCGCCCTCTACCGCGGGCAGGTGGCGATCCCGCTCGCCGCGCTGCGCCAGCGCTTCGACCTGTTGATGCTCAAGGTCCTGTCCCTGCTGCAGGACAGTGACCCGCCGCTGGCGAACGACATCGTCGCCTCGCGCGAGGCGATCTGGGGCATTCTCAGGGATCCGGCCAAATTCGCCACCATCACCTGAACACGACAGGAGTCATCATGGGCCCAGGTATTTCCGCGTTCGCCCTGACGGTGCTGGCGGCCACCGCCGCTTCCACCCCGCTGTTCGCCGCCGACGATGCGTCGATGGTCAGGGATCTGAAGGTGACGATCGCCTTGCAGGGCCTGCCCTGCGATGAAGTCACGCACGCCAAACGCAACGGGGACAGCGACTATGTCGCCACCTGCAGGGACGGCCACCGCTACCACGTGTTTGTAAACGCGCAGGGCCGCGTCGTGGTGGAGAAGCAATAGTCAGGATCCAAGTCGCCGCAGCTCGAGAGTGCTCGAGAGCGTTTCATCGGCGAAGGAAACATAGAGCGTGCGCTCGGCGATGGAAAGATCAAATTCCATGCGCCGCTCGAGGCGCGCCGCCATGGCGGCCATCAGTTCGCGGTCAAACAGGCGTATTTCCAGGTATTCGGCGCGGTGGATGCGCTCCCCCGCCAGGCGCTCCAGCCAGGTATCGGCTTCCCGGTGGACGTAAACGACCACACGCGGTGCCGACTTGCTGGCTTTGTGCAGCCGCGCGGGCTCAGGCACGCCAATGTCAATCCAGGTCTGCAGTGCGCCGGTCAGGTCGTATACGGCGATCGCCGGCTCGTCCGGTTCGGCGAGGCCCTTGGAAAACTCGATGCCCTCAGTGTACTCGAGGCAGTAGGCCAGCAGGCGCGCGACCAGGAATTCCGCGCTCTCCGAGGGGTGGCGCGCGAGCCGCAATTCCAGCGTTTCGTACAGACCGCGGTCAGCGTCGGCTACCCGCACCTTGAAGACGTAGACGGTAGCGCTCAGCGCCACGGGAGCGGGTGCCGGACGCTAGGCATTCCTGTCCCGCAGCGAATCATTCACGATCGCCTCGGCTTCCGCCACGATGCTCGCCAGGTGTGCGGGGCTCCGCAGGCTCTCGGCATAGATCTTGTAGATGTCCTCGGTGCCCGAGGGACGCGCGGCAAACCAGCCGCCGTCGGTCACCACCTTGAGGCCGCCGATGGCGGCATCGTTGCCGGGTGCGCGGGTGAGCTTGGCGGTAATCGGCTCGCCGGCGAGCGTCGCGGCCGTGACCGCGGCGGGCGCGAGCTTGCCGAGGCGCGACTTCTGCGCCGGCGTCGCCGTGGCGTCGACCCGCGTGTAATACGGCGTGCCGAACTCAGCGGCCAGCGCGGCGTAATGCTCGGACGGATCCTTGCCGGTGCGGGCCGTGATCTCGGCGGCCAGCAGGTTCAGCAGCGGTCCGTCCTTGTCGGTCGTCCACACGGTGCCATCGCGGCGCAGGAAACTGGCGCCGGCGCTCTCCTCGCCACCGAAGCAGACCGAGCCATCGAAGAGCCCGGGTGTGAACCACTTGAAGCCGACCGGCGATTCGTACAGGCGCCGGCCGAGTTTCCTGACGACACGATCGATGAGGCTGCTGCTCACCAGCGTCTTGCCGACCGCTGCGGTGAGCGGCCACTGTTCGCGATGGCGCAACAGATAGCCGATCGCCACCGCCAGGTAGTGATTGGGATTCACCAGTCCCGCCGAGGGCGTGACAATGCCGTGGCGATCCGCATCCGGGTCATTGGCGAATGCCAGCCGGTACCGGTCCTTGAGGCGCACGAGCCCTGCCATCGCGTAGGGACTCGAGCAGTCCATGCGGATGCGGCCGTCGTGATCGACGCACATGAAGGCAAAGCGCGGATCGACCGCGGGATTCACCACCGCAATATCGATGCCGTAGACGGCATTGATGCGATCCCAGTAATGCACGGCCGCCCCGCCGAGCGGATCGACACCGAGCTTCAGCCCCGCGGCGCGGATCGCCGGCATGTCGATGACATGGTGCAGGTCCTCGACGTAGGGCCCGATCAGATCCTCGGCCCTGGTGCCCGATGCGCGCAGCGCTGCCGCCCCTGCCATGCGCCGGACCGCGCTGTTGTCGGTACGCAGCAGCTCATTGGCGCGATCCTGGATCCAGGTCGTGACCTCCGTGTCGGCCGGACCGCCGTTGGGCGGGTTGTATTTGAAGCCACCGTCTTCCGGCGGGTTGTGCGAGGGCGTGACGATGATGCCGTCGGCCAGGTGCCCACGGCGCCCGCGGTTATAGACCAGGATGGCGTGTGAAATGACCGGAGTAGGAGTGAATCCGTCATCCTGCTGGATGCGCGTCTCGACGCCGTTCGCCGCCAGCACTTCGAGGGCCGTGCGCTGCGCCGGCGCGGACGCCGCGTGGGTGTCCTTGCCCATGTAGAGCGGCCCGTCCGTGCCCTGCGCGCGGCGGTAGTCGCAGATCGCCTGCGTGATGGCCAGGATATGCGACTCGGTAAACGAGGCGGACAGCGGCGAACCGCGATGGCCGCTGGTGCCGAAGCTCACGCGCTGGCGCGGGTCTTCCGGGTCGGGCCGGCGCTCGTAGTACGCGCGCTCCATTGCCGCCAGGTCGACCAGGATGGACTCGGGCGCCGGCTTGCCGGCAAGCGGTGAAACAGCCATCGTGGCGAGCCCTAAGGAGCCGGTGCTGCTCAGAAGGGGCATATTGTACCTGTTTGCCGCATGATGCGATCCTGCAAATGGGCCGCCGGGGCCCAGCCACTCACGCAGGAAAAGACCAGCCATGCTTACCGTCACCGAGGCCCTGAAGCGGCGCATCTCCGTTCGTCAGTTTCAGGCGCAGCCGGTACCGCAGGCCCTGCTGGAGGAATTGCTGGACGCGGCACGCTGGTCGCCCTCCGGCGGCGACCTGCAGCCCTGGAAACTGATCGCGGTGGCGGGCGCAGAGCGCGAAGCGGTCATCCAGATGGCGCGCACGGTGCGTGCTGTGCCGGGCGCATCGAGCGAGGAAGGGAGCGATCCGGTCTATCCACCCAATCTGTGGGAACCCTACCGCTCCCGCCGCTACAAGGTGGGCGAGGACATGTACGAGCTGCTGGGACTGGCGCGCGAGGATCGGGCCGCGCGGCTGGCGCAGGTGGCGCGCAATTTTGAATTCTTCGGCGCACCGGTCGGCCTATTCTTCGTCATCGATCGGCGCTTGGGGCGCGCCCAGTGGGCTCACCTGGGCATGTTCATGCAGTCGCTGGCACTGGTGGCGGTCGAGCGCGGGCTGGGCAGCTGCATGCAGGAATTCTGGAGCACGCTGCGCGAGTCGCTCCACCGGCACTTCGGCCTGCCGGCCACCGACATGATCTACTGCGGCATGTCGCTGGGATTTCCGGACCTGTCCGCGCCGGTCAATCGACTGCGATCGGACCGCGCGCCGGTCGGCGATTTCGCCACGCTACGGGGATTCTAGGCCGTCCCGCTCAGACATTGCGCCGGTACTGCCCGCCCACTTCATAGAGGGCGTGGGAGATCTGCCCGAGGGAGCAGCTCTTTACGGCCTCCAGCAGCTCCGCGAATACGTTGCCGTCGCGCGCCGCCACGGACTGCAGGCGCTCCAGGGCCGCGGGGCGCTGCGCGGCGTTGCGGGCCTGGAAGGCGCGCACGCCGTTGACCTGATGCTGCTTCTCCTCATCGGTGGACCGAATGAGGGGAACCGCGGCACGTCCGGCCGGGGCATCGCTGGCGGCGAGAAAGCTGTTGACGCCGATCAGGGGCAGCGTGCCGTCGTGCTTGCGGGTCTCGTAGTAAAGGCTCTCCTCCTGGATGCGGGCGCGCTGGTACATGGTCTCCATGGCGCCGAGCACGCCACCGCGTTCGGCCAGCGCCTCGAATTCCCGGTAGATCGCCGCTTCCACCAGGTCGGTGAGATAGTCCATCAGGAAGGAGCCTGACCAGGGATTCTGATTGAGGTTGAGCCCGAGCTCGCGGTTGATGATCAGCTGGATGGCCACCGCGCGGCGCACGCTCTCCTCGGTCGGCGTGGTCAGCGCCTCGTCGTAGGCATTGGTATGGAGCGAATTGCAGTTGTCGAACAGGGCGTACAGTGCCTGCAGCGTGGTGCGTATGTCGTTGAACTGGATTTCCTGCGCGTGCAGGGAGCGGCCGGAAGTCTGGATGTGGTACTTCAGCATCTGGCTGCGGGCGTCGCCATGGTACAGATCACGCATGGCGCGCGCCCAGATGCGCCGCGCCACGCGGCCGATCACGGCGTACTCCGCGTCCATGCCGTTGGAGAAAAAGAATGACAGGTTGGGCGCAAAATCGTTGATCTTCATGCCGCGCGCCAGGTAGTACTCGACGATCGTGAAGCCATTGGCCAGGGTGAAGGCCAGCTGGCTGATGGGGTTCGCGCCGGCCTCGGCGATGTGATAGCCCGAGATCGACACGGAATAGAAGTTGCGCACTTTGTGCGCGATGAAATACTGCTGCACATCGCCCATCATGCGCATGGCAAATTCGGTGGAGAAGATGCAGGTGTTCTGGGCCTGGTCCTCTTTGAGGATGTCGGCCTGGACGGTGCCGCGCACCAGCGCCAGGGATTCGGCGCGAATGCGCGCATATTCCTCCTCCGTCAGCACGCCGGGGGCCACCAGCCGCTCCCCGGAGATGCCGAGCAGTGCCAGGCCGCCGCCATCGTGCCCGGTCGGCAGCTCGCCCACATAGCGCGGCACTTCCAGCCCCTGCGCGCGCAGCTCCTCGTGCAGGGCCGCGATGCGCTGCTGGGCCGCCGGCCAGCGCTCCGAATCCCTGAGGAATTTCTCGACGTGCTGGTCGATCGCGGTGTTCATGAACATCGCCAGGATGATCGGCGCCGGGCCGTTGATCGTCATCGATACCGAGGTGGTGGGCAGGCACAGATCGAATCCCGAGTACAGCTTCTTCATGTCATCGAGCGTCGCGACCGACACCCCGGAATTGCCGGTGCGCCCGTAGATGTCCGGGCGCGTGTCCGGGTCCTCGCCGTACAGCGTCGTTGAATCGAAGGCGGTGGACAGGCGCGTCGCCGGCTGGCCCTGCGCCAGCAGGTGGAAGCGGTGATTGGTGCGCTCGGGCGGCCCCTCGCCCGCGAACATGCGCGTCGGGTCCTCGGCCTCGCGGCGATAGGGATAGACACCGCCGGTGTAGGGATAGGCGCCGGGCAGGTTCTCCCGGCCAAGAAAATGCAGCAGCTCGCCCCAGTCCTTCAGCTTCGGCACGGCCAGCTTGGGGATGCGGCTGTGGCTCATGGTCTCGGTGTAGTTGTCGCCCGTGAGCTTCTTGCCGCGCACCCGGAACTGGAAACTGTCGGCGGTAGCGGCCGCGGCTCGTGCCGGCCAGGCCCTGAGCAGTTCGAGGCCTTCGGCGCCGATCTGCTCCAGCGCAAGGTTGTAGGCACGGCGCAGCTCCAGGCGCGTCGCGTCGGCGGCATCGTCCGCCAGCGCCGCAGCGGCGATCGGCTCCACCGGGGCAGGAAGTGCCGGATCGCGCAGATTGCGGAGCGATTCGTACAGCGAGTAGGCCAGCCGCGCGCTGTCGGCCGCGTGCTCGAGCTGCTCGCCGGCGCGCCGGCCGGCGCTGGCGATTTCGGCCAGGTACCGGCTGCGGGCGCTGGGAATCAGCGGTTCGCGCGACCTGAATACGGTGTCGCCCGTCTCCACCGGCCGGCCGTCACGCTCCGTCCAGCGCAGCCGGCTGACCGCCTTGCGATCGAGCGCCTGCAGCAGGGCCGCGTACAGGCGATTGACGCCTGGATCATTGAAGCGGCTGGCGATCGTGGGAAAGACCGGCGCTTCCTCGGCGCTCGCGGCGGCCTGCGCGGGGTGGTTGCGACGCCATTGCTTGCGCACGTCGCGCAGCGCGTCCTCCGCACCACGCTTCTCGAACTTGTTGATGGCGATCATCTCGGCGTAATCGAGCATGTCGATCTTCTCGAGCTGACTTGCCGCTCCGTATTCGCTGGTCATGACGTAGACGGGCAGGTCGACCAGGTCGACGATCTCCGTATCGCTCTGGCCGATACCGGCGGTCTCCACCAACACCAGATCAAAGCCCGCGTGCGTGTACAGGTCGATCACCTCGCGCAGCACGGCCGAGGTGGCCAGATGCTCCCGCCGCGTCGCCAGCGAGTGCATGAAGATCGACGGCGAGGCCAGCGCGTTCATGCGGATGCGATCGCCGAGCAGCGCACCGCCGGAGCGGCGCCGCGTCGGGTCGATCGCGACCACTGCGATCTGCCGATCGGGAAAGCTGCGCACGAAGCGCTGCAGCAGCTCATCGGTGAGCGAGCTCTTGCCGGCCCCGCCGGTGCCGGTGATGCCGATGACCGGCGCCGCCCGCTTGCCGCGGGCGAGCGCCTGGCGGATCAGTTCGCCGGCCCGGCCGTCGCCCTCGCCCGCCTCGAGCGCCGTGATCGTGGCGGCAATATGGGCGTGATCGCGCGCGTTGAGCGGCCCGAAGCTGTAGGCCGGGCGCCGCGCCGCGCGCACGCGCGCGATGACGTCATCGATCATGCCGTTGAGGCCGAGGCGCCGGCCGTCTTCCGGGGTATAGATCTTCTCGACACCGTGGCGCTCCAGGGCTGCGATCTCCGCCGGCGCGATCGTGCCGCCACCACCGACGATGATGCGGATATGCGCGGCGTTGAGCTCCCGCAGCATATCGACCATGTAGGTGAAATATTCGTTGTGGCCGCCCTGGTAGGAACTGACGGCGATGCCGTCGGCATCCTCCTGGATCGCTGCGCGCACGATGTCGGCGACGCTGCGGTTGTGACCCAGGTGCACGACCTCCGCGCCATGCGCCTGCAGCAGCCGGCGGATCATGTTGATCGCAGCATCGTGGCCGTCGAACAGGGAAGCGGCGCTGACGAAGCGCAGCGGGCGCAAGGCGGGCACGGCAGTGGGCGCCCCGCGCGGCGCGGCCACGGAGCGATCAGCCTTGGCAGTCATGCGAATCCGGCTTCCCTGTAATGTTACTGGCGAGTATGATCTTGCCCAAGATGAGCGTCAATCGCCCCCTTATGTTGCACCGCACCCGTCGACCGGCCGTGCCATCCGCCAAGGCCGGCACGGCGCCGGCCGCCTCGCCCTGGCGGAACCATCGCAAGGCGCGCAGCGATCGCGGCATCAAGCGCGAGGCGGTGATTCGCGCCGCCGCCCGGGCCTTCAATGCCCGTGGTTTTCACAACACCACCCTGGATGGG
The DNA here is from genome assembly GCA_036394255.1 of Steroidobacteraceae bacterium. Classification (GTDB taxonomy): domain Bacteria; phylum Pseudomonadota; class Gammaproteobacteria; order Steroidobacterales; family Steroidobacteraceae; genus FEN-1191. Next base: position 10,626 of record DASWFL010000227.1, on the reverse strand, counting down.
ATCGCCAGCGCCCTGGAAGTCACCAAGCCGACACTCTATTACTACGTGGAGAACAAGGAGCAGCTCCTGTTTGAGTGTTTCCGCGCCGGACTGGAGCCGATCCGCACGGCCATCGTGGAGGCGCGGCCGGGCTCGGGGCCGGCACGGACGCGGCTCTGCGCCGTATTGCTGCGCTACGCCCAGGCCATCGCCTCCGAGTTTGGCTGGTGCATGGTGCGGGCCGAAGACCAGGACCTCAGCGCCGCCATGCAAAGCCACGTGAAGGCACTGAAATCAGAGATTGACCAGGGCATCCGGCGGCTGATTCGCGAGGGCATGGCCGACGGCTCGATCGGCGCTTGCGATCCGAAGATGAGCGCGTTCGCGCTCGCCGGCGCGCTCAACTGGATCGCCCACTGGTATCGCGACGACCAGTCCCTTTCCGCGGCGCAGGTGGCCGAGCAATTCGTCGCCCTGTTCGAGAACGGGCTGCGCCCGCGCATCGGCTGAGCCGCGGCCGGCGCCCCGGGCGACTCTCACTTCATCAGCAGGTACACGACCACCAGCGTCAGCACGAAGGAGGCTACGCCTATCGTGACGATGCGCCCCACGGACCAGCCGCCGCGCCGCATCGCGGCCTCGGCGCCGGGAGGGGCCTGGTCACGCGCTGCGAGACGATCAGGCAGCACAAAGCTGCACTCCACCGGCCCAAAGGCAAGGCGATCGCCGCTGTTCAGAAAACTCATGGTGCAACGCTTGCCGTTGACGTAGGTGCCGTTGGCTGATACCTGGTCAATCAGCTTCCAGCGCTCACCGTCCCGGACAATGCGCGCATGCAGCGCTGACACACCGCTGACCGGCAGGCAAAGTTCCCGGGCCGCATCGCTGCCTATGCTCCACTCCTGCTTGTCGCTGCCCGTCACCTTGAGTTCCAGGCGACGGGGCGTCGCGGCGCCAGCGGCAAGCAATAACACGGGCACGTCGGTCGATGCCGGCGCCGGCACCGAAGCCGCGGCCGCCGCACCACGCCGCTTATCCGCCAACTCCTGCGGCGACTGGAACACGGTCTTGTTGGCGCCCGCAGCCTGGCCGGCGCCTTCGGTCCAACCCGGCGGCAACTGCTGGGCGGGCGTCGCCGTGGCCGTCACCACCAGGGGCGCCGCCGGCGTCGCGGGCTGACGCAATACCGTCTTGTCCGCATCGGCAGCGCCCGTGCTGTAGGTGTACTCCTCGATATCGAAACGCAGCGCATCACCATTCTTGAGCAGCGTGCGTGCCGCGATCCGCGCGCCATTGACGAAGCTGCCGTTGGTGGAGCCCAGATCCTCGACCCACAGCTCTTCGCCTTCGACGACCAGTCGCGCGTGTTGTCGCGACGGGCTCCCTTCCGTCAATCTTAAACCGCATTCCGCGCCACGACCGACGGTGAGTCCGCTGCCGATCAGCGTCACGGCACCGCCAGCGTTCTTCTTCAAACTGCGTGGATTGTCGGTCATAGGCTGGTCGAAACGGGGTCAGCTGAGCATGCCGAAGTGCTTGGCCAGATATACTACCAGCACCGCCAGCGCAGCACCTGCGAGGGCCGCCAGCCACACCAGCGCCGATCGCTCCAGTCGCCGCCAGCCGCTGGCCAACGAGGCCGTCCACGAAACCCGGCTCGGCACGACGATGACACTGACGTTGTCACGCCCGCCATGGGCAAGCACGGCGTCCAGCAAGCACTCAGTCGCGGCCTGCGGCGTCGGGCTCTTTGCCAGCAGGCCGGCGATCGCCGCGTCGTCGAGCTCCGATGTCAGGCCGTCGCTGCAGAGAATGATCCAGTCGCGCGCCTGCAGCTCGAGTACGACTCGCGACGGTATGGTGTTGCCCATCCCGAGAGTCTGGGTCAGCACATTGGCTTCCGGATGCGAGCGCGCCTGCTCTTCACTGATTCGCTCGCCCTGCCGCAGGCTCTCCACATAACTGTGATCGCGCGTCAGGCGCGACAGGCTGCCGCGCCGCCACAGATAGGCGCGGCTGTCGCCCACCCATACAATTTCACACTGTTGAGCTCGGAGTCGGGCGCACACCACGGTAGAGCCCATGTTCGATGGCCCGCCACCGCTGCTTCCCACACGCATCACCGCGCGATGCGCCTCCAGGACACGCTCCGTCAGGTCCGCGCCTGCTGCCGATGCCAGCAGCGTCTCCTTGACCAGCGCGCTGGCCACCTGGCCGCGCTCATGGCCGCCCATACCGTCGGCCACGAACCAGAGGCCCTGCTGCTCGTTCCAGCCCATGGCGTCCTGATTGGTCCCGTCACGTCGTCCGGCGTGCGTCAGTGCTGAAAATACCAGGTTCAAAACCGCCCCTCCACGCTGCCGGCGGTGCGCGCAAAGCGGGTCGGATCGAAGGCCGCCGGCGTACGCACTTCGGCATACAGGGCTTCGAGCGCACTGCCGAGCGGCTGCACGTCACCCAGCGTCGCGCTGAGGCTATCGATGCTGAGCACCACCTGTTCGGCCACGGTGTAATCGCTGCTGCCGTCATCGGCGGCGAATTTCAACAGCGACCGCCGGATATCCCGCGCCTCGGCGGCTCCGTAGCTGCGTGTCTCCCAGGAGGAACGTGCGTCCAACCAGCGGGCCAGGCGCGCGGCCGCCTGCTTCACATCGCCCACGTCGCGCGCACCACTGCGCACATACTCGCCCATCGCCTCCTGCAGCTCCGGTAGCGCCTGCGCCTCGATCACACCGGTTATCACTGTCAACACGGCCAGCGACTGATGCTGCAGGCGCAACGCTCCGGGCTGTACGTCAGCGCCGGCGCGTTTCCGGGTCCAGCGCAACTCATCGACCGGCCGGTGACAGGCAAAGCATTCGTAGAAGGCGAGTTCCGGCTGCATGCGACCTGCCGCCATCCAGTCCCCCTGCAGGAGTTGCACGTGGCTGCGGGCATTTCTCAACTGTCCGACCAGCCACAGATTGAAGCCATCGGGAGCCCGCTTGCGCTGGCGATAGTCCGCATCCTCCCGGTGGTGCGGCGGCATATTGGCGGTGTAGTTCTCCAGCTCAAAGCGCAGGCGTGGGTGGCCGGCGGCGATCAACGCGTGCGTGACAAAGCGTTCGCTGTCACCGGCATGGCAGGCAAGACAGACATCGGCGCGCACCTGCGCACGCTCCAGGGGCACCATGCCACGCGCCACATTGTCCGCATGCAGCGCTCCGACCTTGCTGTGAGTGCCGATCCACGCCTGCGCACCACCGTGGCAGGACTCGCATCCCACGCCATCGCTCAGCAGAAACTTCTCGCCCCGCAGCTCCGTGGGCACGTTGTCGGCATGGCAGTCGAGGCAGGCCTTGGCCGTGCTGGCGTCGGCGATCCCGAGCTTGCTGGCGATAGCGCCCGACTTCGCGGACTGCAGAATACGAAACGCCTGTGAATGACGATCGCTGAGCAGCCAGGTGCGATATTCATTCAGAGCGACATTGACGTGGGTCTGCGGAGCAATCTTGCCGTGACAGGCGCTCGCAGCACAGCTGGCGACGCCCAGGTGCCGTGGCGCCACGCCGGCAGACGGGCTCCCCGCCGCTGCGGCCGAACCGCCCAGCGTCACAGCCCCGATTGCGGTGACCGCCAGCCGCAAGGACCTCATACCGGTGTTCATCGGCTGTCCGCGCCGGGTTGCGCCGGCGCACTGTCGGCATCGCCCCGTACATACCACGGCTCTCCATGCGCATCCAGATACAGACGACGCGTTTCCCCGGTGCTCAGCGCGCGGGCGCCGCGTCGCCCGAATACGGCGATCTGTCCGCCCGTCTCGTCCACCGCGCGGTCGCGTTCGAGGCCGTGGGACAGGCTCAGGGCGGGCCTGGGCGTGTCGAAACGGGCGATCAGTTGTGGTTTCGGATCGGGGCTGAAGCCATAGAAGTTGGGCTGCGTCTCGGGAGACATGAGCTGCAACACCTTCAGACCACCGGCGCCATCGGCCAGGTAGGCAAACAGTGACGCGTTGGTCGCACCGACCACCACATCGCGAACGTCCCGCAGTTTACCCTCTGCCGTGTAACGCTGGTACTCGCGCATCTGCTCCGGCCTCTCGACGTCCACGATCACCAGGCCCTCTTTGCCGGCCGCCACATAGGCATAAGTGCGCGAGACGCTCACGCGCTGCGCATCACGCAGGGCAATCAGATCGCCCTCGATGCGGCGTGGCGCCGCCGGATGCGTGACATCCACGACCTCGAGGCCGCGCGAGGTGGTGACGAACAGATACCGGAACTGCAATGCGGTGGCGCGCGGGTCGTCCATCGGGATGCGCGCCACTATTTTCGGCTGCAGCGGCTGATCGATGCTCACCACCACGACCTCGCGCGGTGTCGAGATGTAGATGTTGCTGCCGGCAATAGTCAGGTATCGGGCACCGCTCAGGGCGCCGTCGGGGTTCCAGGTCAGGGCGCGCTTGAGAAAGTTGTTGCGTGGCTCGCGGTCCGCGAGCGTGCGCACGTCGCTGAGGATCAGTCCCTCCACGGCATCGACGATGTAGGCGTAATTGTAAAGCGGATGAAACGGCAGCTCCTGATTGTCGACGCGCATCCTCTCGCCGGTGTTGCGCAGCGGATCGATGGGCTGATTGGTCGGCAGTGCGACGCAGGTCGCGTTCGCGCTGGCGATGGCGGTGTGCTGGCCCAGCGGGCTGGCCGGCGCGCTGATGATCTTCTGCGACACGCCCTTGTTGGCGATGCTGGCCACGTCGTACACGCGCATGCCGCGCACCCCTTCGGCGGCATACAGATACTCGCCGCGCAACTGCAGGCAGCGGACCTCACCGGAGGCGTGCGTCTCGGCCCGCTGCAGCACGCCGCCGAGGCGCTGGTGCCGCGCATAGCCGTCCGGATAGGCGTAGCGATGCAGGTAGCTGCCAATCACGGCCTGCGGCTCCTCCCACTCGGTGACCGTGACCGCGGTAACCGCGCCGGCGCCGCCCACGTAAGCGTTGTAGCCGACGAAGTTGACGAAGTTGGTGCCCTGCATCAGCAGCTGCGCCATGATCGCGTTGTTGTCGTTGTCCTTCGACAGATGGCAGTCCACACAGGTCTTGGTCTCGGTCTTGCGCTCGGTATGCGGATAGTGCGGATTGAATGCCTGCGAGCTGAAGCCGCTGGCGGCGATCGGCGCCTGCTGCACGTAAATGTGCTCCCGATTGGCGTTCGTCGAGGACAACACCAGCGCGGAGCTGGACCGGTAGGGCGCGATCCTGCCGCCTGCCGCGCTTTCGCGCCGGCCAAGCATGAACATATCATCGCGCGCCACCTGCGGATTGTAGGTGGCGTAATTGCGCGTCTCTCCGCCCTCGTAGTGGTGCCGCTCGGTTTTCCAGTTGGACTCGGACGGCAGGTGACAGCCCGAGCAGCTCGTGGTCCACGACGTGTGACAGGCGTAGCACTCCATGTCCTCGTCGCGATGAGCGAGCGCATCGCCGCGCACCTGGGTGCCCCACCCCAGCGTCGCCGTGTCCCGACCCATCAGCTTGGCACGGGCCGCGCGCGGATTGTAGGCCGCGTTACCAGGCGTGACGGAGTCCTTGACCAGGTTCACCCGCCACTCGAGCCGTGGATCGAGCATCGATCGCTGCATCAGTTTCCCACCAATCCATTCGAAGCGGCGACGCCCGTCTGGAGTGCGCAGCACCGCAAGGTCCGTTCCGCCCCGTAGCGCCGCGGGCCCGGAAGTGAGCAGGCTGGGATAGCGGGTTACGGTGCCGTGGCAGTCCTTGCAGCCGATCTCGACGGCAGCGGCAACTTCCCCGTAGATATAACCATTCCCGTGCACATCCTGCGAGAAATGGCAGTCCACACACTGCATGCCGGCATCCACGTGCGATGAGGACAGGTGTACGGCCTTGGAGAATTTCACCGGATCATCATTGCTCACGATCGCGCCTTTGGCGTCCAGCAGCCGGCCCTTGCGGTCGCGCTTGTAGACCGCGCGAAAGTTCCAGCCGTGGCCATGATAGTCGGCGAACTGGGTATCGTGGAGCGTGGCGTTGAGCGAACTCACGTCGCGCAGAAAGTCGAGGTCCGCCCACTTGCCGCGCGGCGCGGCGCCCTCGGGATTTCGATCCAGGACCGAGCGGGTTTGCGCGTCGCCCGGATACTGCTGCCTGGCAGGCCACATGCTCGGGGCGTCGGATTCATAGTCCCACATCGTATAGCCGAGCATGCTGTTCATGAACATATTGGGTTGATGCATGTGGCACACCATGCATTGCGAGGTCGGCACTGAACGCGTGAAGGCGTGCACCAGCGGATGACCCGGCTCATTTCGGCTGATCACCGGATCCACGGTCTGCGACTTGCCGTCACGGCCGAAGGCCGCGTAGATGCTGGAGTGCCGCGCGTCGCGGTCATTGGCGTACACCACATGGCAGGACGCACAGCCCGACTGGCGATAATCGCCGGGTTGGTCGTTGGTGCCGATAAACCACAACAGCGGATCGTTCAACCGCGTCTTGGTGATATTGAGCACCGGCACGGAAATGCGCAGGCCAGTGCCCGGCCCGCGATTGGACTGGTGCAGGTCGGGCCGCCCGGGTTCCTCGAGTCTCTGCGGCGAGCCGAGCGCATCGGGTATCCCGGTCTCCGGAAACAGCGCGCCGATGTCGCGGCCACCGCGTTCAAACACCCGGAAATTGTCGCCCGGTGCCACGGTCTCAAAAGCCGGCAGCGGGAAGAGCCGCGGCAGAATGCCGGCGGCAAATGCGGCAGCAGCGTCGCCGGTCCGGGGTCCGAAAACCGAAACACCCACGCCATTTCTGTCGTAGGACTCACCGAGCAGGTAGTTCTTGTAGTCCAGAATGCCGTTGTTGTAGGCAGCACCGCCCAGCAACATGGCGCCGGTCGCGTGCAGGCTGTGCATGGACGCGTCGATGATGGCCTGGTGACACGCCCCGCAGGCTTCGGCCACGACGCGATAGTCGGACGGATTGATGAAACGCACGAACTCCGGGCTCTCGCGATTGAGCAGCGTGTAGCTGCGTTGCGGCTTGGCGCTCGAGGGAACATGCCACTCCTGCGGATAGCGCGGCTGCACGTGCGCCCGCCGCATGAGCTCCCTGTACTCGCCGGATTCCCGCGCCTCGCCGCCCTCCGCCTTGACCGCCGCATCGCCGCCGTGGCAGTCGGTGCAGCCCAGCACGACGGCAGCACTGGCATGCATGCTGGGCGCGTCGCTCGCCGTGTGGCAGGACCTGCAACCGCTGCTCTTGCTCTCCGCCTCGGCGGCTGTCTGTGCCGCCGGCGCCCACGGCGCGGTTTCCCCGGCCGCGTGAGCCAGCCGCAGCCCGCCGAGCGCAGCCGCGGCGGCCACCAATCCCACGGCAAGGCGAGATGCAATCATCATCAGTACGCAAGCACCGCGTTCAACATCAGATAGACGGGATTCGCGTCCGGGAACAGTTGCGCATAGCCACCGCGCGCGACCAGCTCCGCGTAGGAGGCGCGCAACACGATATTCTGTGTGAGGATTGGCCGCCAGGTCACAGCCGCCGACACATCTTCACCGATGGATGACGGTGGTGGAGCCTGCTGGCGCACCGCGGCCAGCACCGCCGTGTCGGCAAAGCCCAGGTAATTCAGATTGAGCGAGAGCCGCAGTTCCGGCAGCACATCCAGGTCTATACCGGCACCCACGAGCACCGTACCGGGATTCGTAAAGTTCGACTGCCCCTCATCTTTCGAGGAGCGCAGGCTGTTCAGCACGCCGTTACGGCCGGACAGGCCGACACCGCCGCCGCCAATCAGCGGCACGGATTGTCGGATCCAGTAGCTGGTGTCCGCGCCGGCGAACTGGGGGTTCTCGAAAATGGCGTCGAAGCCCGTGGCGCGGGTGTCATAGGGATCGTGATCTCCCGTCGCATAGAGAAATGAGAGGCGCGGACGTATCCAGTCGTAGTCGCGTGACAGCTCCAGGGCGGCAAAGCCGGCGCGGATATCGGTCTGGCGGGCCACGAATACGCCGGGCGACTCGCGCCCGACCGCGACATAGGCCGACGCGGTCACATTGGTGCGCCCGAAGTGCCCATCACCGTTCAGCCCCACATAGACCACGTCGTAATCGCGCGGCACTTGGCGGCCCAGCGACGCGGGTCGTTCGACAAAACCGTTGCTGTCGTAATGCGTGGCGCCGTCTTCACGATTGCGGTTGTAGGCTGCGGTGAGCTGGGAGGTGAAACCTGGCACTGGAAAATCCTGGCGATAGAGATTGGCAATCAGCACATCGTCGGCGCGCAGCCTGGCGGCCAGATCGTTCAGGCCGCTGTTGGTGTCCTTCTCCAGCCGCCTGAACCACGCGAGGTTGTACTGGTAGCGGTTGTTGGCACGATTGCCATACAGACGTACGCCGAGCTGGTCGTCCTGAAACAGGAAACCGCGGAAATCACTGCTGAAGGGCTGAATGCCGATACGCAGGCTGTCGAAATCGAATCGTTCCGAAACATTCCGCAGGTGCCGGTCGACAAATGCCGCCTGCACGCCCAGCTGGTGGTCATCCCGCATGCTGCCCTGACGCGGATCCACATTCACCGCACCCAGCTCGCGCACCGCCACACGGCTGAAGCCGATTACGGGCGTGAACCGGAACTCGTAGTCGGGCGGCTTGAACACCGTGTCACCGCGGTAGTACACGAGTTCGACGGCCACAGTCTGGAACAGGGCGCTCTGGTTGGGGCGCCCGAACACGTCGTTGTTGCCGGCGGCGCCGGTGGCGGATCCACCGACCGGGGTCACCACATTGCGCTCTTCAAGCACCGTGTCGGACACGACCCCGAGACTGAAGAACCAGCCGTTTCTGAGCGGCGCGTCACCCTTGAGGCGATTGCGGTTGTACGGATCCAGCACAGCGGACTTGCGCCCCAGCATGTCGACGATCCGCCAGCGATCCGGTACCGCAATCGAGGGCTGCAGGTCCGCCGCGACGGGAATGGCAGCCGGAGATGGCGTGGGTGCCGGGCCGCGGTCCACATTGCGTGACTCGTCGGCGCCGCCAGGACTGCCGCCGTCGCGCGCTGCGGCGGGGTCGGGAATGACATTCGCGGGCTCTGGACACGGGACTTCTGCGAAACCGGGCTGGCGGCGTTCGACGATGCGGCCGGCTTCGTCGCGATAGCAGGTCCCGGCGGCGACGGCGCACGGTGACAACAGCGCGGCCGCCAGCGCGATGATCGTCGTGCCCTGCCAATGCCGGGCCGGCGGCGCCACGCATGAGCTCCGGCGGCTAGAGGCCATCGCAGACACCTTCCGCGCTGCTGTCGATAAAGGGCGCCTGCGGACACTGAACGTAGCGCAGTCGCACGCCCTGCGGGGTCAGGGTGTCGGCGCGCCGCGCGGCCGGGGCGTTGCCGATGGCACCGGCAAGCAGGCCGCCGGCCTGACTCAGACCCAGGAACGCGACCATGTCATCCTGGTCTACGCCGTCGCCGGATGCGCCAATGCCACCGACGAGGGTGGCGCCGCGGTACACCGGTACGCCGCCGGCAAACACCTGAGCCCCATTGGCCAGCTGCAGGCTGCTGGTGGTGGGCGTCGCCACCAGCGTCGCACTGAGATCAACGCCGGCACAGCCGGGCCCGACATCGCTGGCCACGGCGCCGGCGACGTACAGGACATGCTGCAATAGGGCATTGATGCTGACATCAAGCTGCCAGCCTACCGAGAATACGCTCCACTGCCCGGCGCTCTTGCTCAAGGGTCCATTCACCGACCCATCGATACCATCCGGAAACGTCGGCCGCGACAGGTCGCCCACCGCGCGGCTGCTATACGCCACTTGCCCGTTACCGAGAGCCATGGGGTCGGAATTGAAACTCCGCACCGCCCCCACATAGGCCGCCAGCGCTGCCACGCTCGATCCGAGACCCAGATTGGTCGTGGTGAGGTAGCGGCGATCGGGGAGCGCTGCAATGAAGGACGCCGCCGCACTCGAGGACAACAGCGCCGCCGTGCGCGCCTTCTGCACCGAGACATCCGTCCCGAACACTGGCGCGTCGCGGCTGCGCACCAGGCCCAGCACGACACCGTTCGTATCGACCACCGAAATGCTGACTCGCGCGTTGGTGCCGAGCGGCCGGCGAATCTGTGCGCGCGCACGGTTGGCAACGATGAGCGCGGAACGCAACAGCTGCACGACCTCAGCCCGCGTGAGCGCGTTGCTGCCGTCTGTTCCGGCCTGGGGCGCGAAGCGCGGCGCATTGGCCGCATCGACGAGCACGAATGCGTCCAGCGCGGGAAAGTCCCCCGCGCTTTCCGCCCGGACGCCGGATGCCGGCAGCCCGAAAGGCAGGCCCGCGCGCAAGACGCCATCGGTATACCCGGGCACCGCAATCAGCGCGCCGTCCGCTGGCGTGAGGGTGGCGAAGCCCGGAGCGTTGGCCGGGTCAGCGGCCAGCTGCGCCATCTCCACATCGGTGAATCTCAGGGTCTTGCCGTCGACCGTGATCAGATCCGCGCGGCGACTGTCGGGCGCGGCGTACCCGTAGCTTGCGGCCATCGCGATGGACTCGTCCAGATCCTGATCGGTGTCGCTGATGTCCGCATCAAGGCCGTAGCGACCGTCCGCCATGACACCGACACCACCCACCACCGCACCGGCAATATAAAGAGGAAAGCCGCC
>DASWFL010000226.1:0-6473 GCA_036394255.1 Steroidobacteraceae bacterium | reverse complement strand
CTCGGAAGCCAGCATGCTCCCGCCCGGACTGTCGATGCGCAGCACCACGGCCTTGATCTCCTCGTCCTCGAGGGCCCGACGGAGCAGCGCGGTGGTGGAATCGCCACCGATCGTGCCCGAGGGCTGGTTGCCGTCGAGGATTTCCCCGCTGGCGAGGATCACGCCCACCGCACCGGCCGGCGGGTGCCGGACCGGCTCTTCACGGTGCACGACCTTCAGGTAATCCTCGAGGCTCACGGCGCGGAAACTGTGGTGGGCATCATCGGCACCGACGAGCTCGATCATGCGCGCTTCGACTTCCGCACTGGTGCGCAATGCGGTCACGAGGCCCGCCGCCTGCGCCACGCTCGCGGTATCGCCGCCGGCCTGGCGCACGGCAGCGCCAAAGCCATTGGAATAGGTGTTGAGCACTTCCGGATCCAGGTGCCGGGCGTGGCCGATGGCCGTGCGGTACCCCTGCCACAGGGCCTGCAGGTAGACGCCGCTTTCCTGGCGGTCCTCGGCCGACATGTCCCGTCGCACGAAGGGTTCATCGGCGCTCTTGAACTTGCCCGTGCGGATCAGATGCACGTCCACCGCCAGCTTGTCGAGCGCGTCGCGGAAGTACATGCGGTAGCGGTCGTAGCCCGGGAGCAGCACGAAACCGAACGGGTCGAGGTAGACCTCATCGGCCTGGGCCGCCAGGTAATACGGGCCCTGCAGGAAATAACTGCCGCGAGCCACCACTTTCTTGCCGCTGTGCCGGAATTCTGCGATCGCCGCCGCCAGCTCCTCCAGCTTGGCCTGCCCGACGTGCCCCAGCTCGTCGGTATCGATCAACAGGGCCTGGATGCGAGTGTCGGTCGCCGCACTGCGGATCGCGCGCGTCAGATCCCACAACAGGGTCTGCGGCGCACTCTCGCCCTGGACCTGGTTGACGGCGCGTTCCAGCGGTTCACCGGCGAGTTGCTCGACGATGTCGCCCGACGGGCGTATCACCAGCGCCCCGCGCTCCGGCAGGCGCGGGACCGAGCCGCGCAGCCCAGCGATGACCAGCGCCAGCAGTCCCAGCAGGAGCAGCAGGTGCAGCACCCGGCGCAGCACGTCCAGTCCGTGCCACACCCCCCTGAAGAAACCCACCAGGTAGCGCACGGTCCTGCCGGAACCTAGACCTTCTCTTCGATGCGCGCGGACTTGCCGGCCCGATCGCGCAGGTAATACAGCTTGGCGCGGCGGACGTTGCCGCGACGCTTGACGCTGATGTCGCTGATCGAGGGGCTATGCGTCTGGAAGGTGCGCTCCACGCCTTCGCCGTGCGATATCTTGCGCACCGTGAAGGAGGAGTTGAAGCCGCGGTTGGACAGGCCAATCACGACGCCCTCGAAGGCCTGCACGCGTTCGCGATCGCCCTCGGTGACCTTGACCTGCACCACCACGGTGTCGCCGGGCTTGAAATCCGGCACCTTGCGCGTCATGCGCTCGGCTTCCAGCGTCTGAATGATGTTCATGACTTGATTTCCTGTTCCTGCAAAAATTCCTGCAACAGTGCCGCGCACTCGGCGTCCAGTTCCACCCCTTCCAGCAGCTCAGGGCGCCGCTGCCAGGTGCGGCCCAGGGACTGCTTGCGCCGCCAGCGCTCGATCGCGGCGTGATCGCCCGACAGCAGCACCGCCGGCACGCGCCGCCCGGCATATTCCTCGGGGCGCGTGTAATGCGGCCAGTCCAGCAGGCCCGCGTTGAACGAATCCTGCTCGGCCGAGCGTTCATCGCCCAGCGCCCCGGGCAGGAGCCGCGCCAGCGCGTCGATCAGCACCAGTGCCGGCAGCTCCCCGCCCGAGAGCACATAATCGCCTATCGACAGCTCAAGATCGACTTCGCTCTCGAGCACCCGTTCATCCATCCCTTCGTACCGGCCGGCGACCAGCACCAGGCCATCCCGCTTCGCCAGCTCGCGCACCCGCTGCTGCGTGAGCCGCTCGCCCTGCGCCGACAGCGCCACCACCAGACTGCCCGCCGGAAGGCGCGCGCGCGCCGCGGCGATCGCGGCACTCAGGGGCTCGGGCTTCATCACCATACCCGGTCCGCCGCCGTAGGGCCGATCGTCCACCGTATGGTGCACATCCGCCGTGTGCCGGCGCGGGTCTTCCGTGCTGACCTGCAGGAGCTCCCGCCGCTGCGCCCGGCCCACGATGCCGTGCTGCAAGGACTCCCGGATCATTTCCGGGAACAGCGTGACTACTTCGATCAACAACGGCGACTCTCGCGCGAGCTACAGCTCTTCCGGCCAATCCACCTCGATCTCACCCTGCTCCAGGTCGACGCGCACGAGGTGGGGCGGCGTCGCCGGCACCCAATGCTCTCGCGTGCCGCGAATCACCATCACCGGTGCCGCCGGCGCATCGACGTAGTGGCTCAGCTGACCCAGCTCAGTCCCGGCGCGGTTGCGCACGCGGAAGCCGAGCAGGTCGTCGCGGTAATACTCACGCGCCGCCGTCGGTGGCAGCTGCGCGCGCGCCACTTCGATCTCCCTGCCGCGCAGTAATTCAGCGGCGTCCCGGTCCTCGACTCCCTGCAATCGCGCGCGCAGCCAGCGACCGTCAAACTCGGCGTCGGCCAGCTCGTAGGACGTCCGGGCGCCAGCGGCATCGCTCAGCGTCCAGACCCGATAGTGCAACAGGTTCTCGGGCGGTTCGGTATGCGACTGGATCTTCAGCCAGCCCTGCAGCCCGTGGGCACCGAGCACGCGCCCCAGGACCAGGCTGTCGCGCCGTGGCGGCCCCTGCGCCACAACCCTAGCCCTCAGGCCGTGGCTTGCTTGCGATAGCTCGAGACAAGCGCGCGCACCCGATCGGAAAGCTGCGCACCCAGTCCGACCCAATGATCGATCCGCCCCAGCTCGAGGCGCAGCCGGGTCTCCTTGCCACGCGCCACCGGGTTGAAAAACCCGACCTGCTCCAGGCTGGAACCGCCTTGGCGCTTGCGGCTGTCGGTCACGACCACGTGGTAGAAAGGCTGGTTCCGGGCGCCGCGCCGGGTAAGTCGAATGGTGACCATTTTCTGCAGTAGCCCTGGGCCGAAAAAAGAGCGCGGATTCTACGCAAAGCCCCGCCAGACTTAAAGCCCCTCAAGGACTTAAGCCGCCCAGGAGCCGTCTGAGGGCCCCGCCCTTGAACCGCTTCATCATTTTCTGCATTTCCAGGAACTGCTTGAGCAGGCGATTGACGTCCTGGACCTGCACCCCGGCCCCGCGGGCGATGCGGCGGCGTCGCGAGCCATCGATGAGCCCGGGGGCACGCCTTTCCTTAAGCGTCATGGAGTCGATGATGGCCAGCTGCCGCCCCACCTGCCGGTCCGCATCGGCCGGCGGCACGGCCCGGCGGGTCATCTGCGTCGGCAATTTGTCCATCACGGCCCCCAGCCCGCCCATGCGCCGGAGCTGTTCGAGCTGCGAGCGCAGGTCGGCGAGGTCAAAGGCCTTACCCTTGGCCACTTTTCGGGCCAGGCGCTCGGCCTCCCCGCTGTCGATGTTGCGCTGCACAGACTCGACCAGCGCGACCACATCGCCCATCCCGAGGATGCGTTGCGCCATGCGTTCCGGGTCAAAGGGCTCCAGGGCGTCGTTTTTTTCACCGACCCCCAGGAACACGATCGGCTTGCCCGTGACCTCGCGGACCGACAGGGCCACCCCGCCGCGTGCGTCGCCGTCCGCCTTGGTCAGGATCAGGCCCGTCAGTTCGAGGGTGGCGCTGAAGGCCCGGGCCGCGTGCAGGGCATCCTGGCCCGACATCGCGTCGATCACGAACAGGCGCTGGTGTGCGCCCACCGCGGCGTCGATCTCCCGCAGCTCGGCCATGAGTTCGGCGTCGATGTGCAGCCTGCCGGCCGTATCGACGATCAGGGCGTCGTAGACGCCGCTGCGCGCCTGCGCGAGCGCCGCCGCGGCCATGGAAGGCGGCGGCGTGCCGGCCGGCGCCGCAAAAAAATCTGCCTGCACCTGCTCGCTCAGGCGTTCGAGCTGCAGGATCGCGGCGGGGCGCCGCACGTCGGTGCTCACGAGCAGCACGCGCCGCTTGTGAGCCGTGATCAGCCAGCGCGCCAGCTTGCCGGCCGTCGTGGTCTTGCCGGCACCCTGGAGACCGGCGAGCAGAATCACCAGCGGCGGCTGGACATTCAGGCTTAGGCCTAAGCCGCCTCCACCCAGCACGCTCACGAGTTCACGGTGCAGGATGCCGATCAGTGCCTGCCCGGGGTTCAGGCTGGCACTGACCGCCGTCCCGAGCGCCTGGACTCTGACCTGCTCGATGAATCGCTTGACCACCGGGAGCGCGACGTCGGCTTCCAGGAGCGCGATGCGCACTTCGCGCAGGCTGTCGGCAATATTCCCTTCGGTCAGCCGGCCGCGGCCCCGGAGCGAGGCGACCGCCGCGCTCAGGCGCCCACTCAGCTGGTCAAACATCCACCGATTATACGGTACTGGCCAGTGCCCGCCGCGCAGGCTCTATGCTATGGCCCTCCTCCAAAAGCCGCGGGTGGTCCCTTGCGTACTGCGCCGACCTTTGTACTCCTGCTGACCCTGCTCGGATTGCTGGTGGTCATCGCCTTCTCCTCCGGAACGGAAGTGGCCATGCTGTCGGTCAACCGTTACAGGGTCCGCACCCGGGTGTCGCGCGGCGAGCGCCGCGCCCGGATACTGGAGGGCCTGCTCGCCAAGCCCGATCACTGGCTCGGCGCGAATCTGGTGATCCTCGCGCTGGCCAGCGTGGCGGCCTCGACGGTGGTGACGCTCCTGGCGCTGCGCGTTCCGCACCCTTATGCGCTGCCGGTGATGATGGTCACCCTGACGGTGGTGATCATCATCTTCTGCGAGCTGGCGCCGAAGATCTACGCCGCCGTGCACAGCGAACCGGTGGCACTGAGCGCGGCGTTCATCTACCGCGCGCTGCTGTGGCTGACTTCCCCCGCGCTGTGGTTCACGAACCGGGCGGCCTACGCCTTCCTGAGACTGTTCGGCATCCGCGCCACCCCGCACGGTGCCCCGGCGATGAGCGCCGAGGAGTTGCGCACCGTGGTGAGCGAATCCAGCCCGCTGATCCCCGCCCGCCATCGGCAGATGCTGCTCTCGATACTCGATCTGGAGCGCGTCACGGTGAATGACATCATGATTCCGCGCCACGAGATCGCCGGCATCGACATCTCCGGGGACTGGGAGGACGTGCTGGAGCGGCTGCGGCAGACGCCGCACACGCGGCTCCCGGTGCACGATGGCGGGCTCGACAACCTCATCGGCATCCTGCACATGAAGCGCACCGCCCAGGAATTCGCGCGCGGTACGCTGACGCGCGAGAGACTCATCGAGCTGGCGGCGGCGCGCGAACCGTATTTCGTGCCGGCGGGCACCTCCCTCATGCACCAGCTGGCGCAGTTCCAGCGCAACCGGCGCCGCCACGCCTTCGTCGTCAACGAGTATGGGGACATCGAGGGCATGGTGACCCTCGAAGACCTGCTGGAGGAAATCGTCGGCGAATTCACCACCGATCCGGCCACGGTCGGCCACAAGGACGTGCATCGCGACGGGCGGGGCGCCTGGCTGGTCAGCGGCAGTGCCACGATCCGCGCCCTGAATCGCTCGCTGGGCTGGCAGCTGCCGGATCTGGGGCCCAAGACGCTGAACGGACTGCTGCTGGAAAAACTGGAGACCATCCCCCAGGCGGGCACATCGCTGCGCATCGGCGCCCTGGAGTTCGAAGTGCTGCAGACGGTGGACAATTCGATCCGCACCGTGCGCGTGCGGCAGATCCCTCAACGTCCCGACGCGGGCTGAAAAGCCGCGGCCAGCGCTTCGGCCAGCGTCGACACCGGATGCAGCTGCAGGCCCGGCACGCCGCCGCGCGGGCAATTCTTGCGCGCCAGGATGGCGCGAGTGTAGCCCTGCTTGTGCAGCTCACGCAGGCGCTCTTCCCCGTAGGGCACCGGGCGCACTTCCCCGGTCAGGCCCAGCTCGCCAAAGGCCACCAGCGTGCCGGGCAGCGCCTCACCGCGCAGGCTCGAGGCCAGCGCCAGTGCCAGCGGCAGATCCGTGGCGGTCTCGGCAATCTGCAGGCCGCCGACCAGATTGACATAGACGTCATGGTCGCCCAGGACCAAGCCGCAGTGGCGGCTCATCACCGCCAGCAGCAGGCCGAGGCGATTGGCATCGACGCCCTCGGCCACCCGCCTTGGCGTGGCGAAGCGCGTGGGATCGACGAGCGCCTGCACTTCGATCAGCAATGGCCGGCCGCCATCGCGCGCCACCATCACCAGGCTCCCGGGCACCGCCTGCGGGTTGCGCGACAGGAATATCGCCGACGGGTTGGGCACTTCCTTCAGGCCCGCCTCCGACATGGCGAAGAAACCCAGTTCATTGACGGGCCCGAAGCGATTCTTGGTCGCACGCAGCATGCGGTAGCGGCTGCCGGCGTCGGCATCGAAATACAGCACGGTATCGACCAGATGCT
>DASWFL010000225.1:0-20678 GCA_036394255.1 Steroidobacteraceae bacterium | reverse complement strand
AGTTGGCCTCCCGCAACATCACCGTGAATGCCGTCGCGCCCGGTTTCATCGAGACGGATATGACGCGCGCGTTGCCCGAGCCACAGCGCCAGGCCTACCAGTCGCAGATTCCCCTGGGCCGCTTTGGCTCGGTCGAGGACGTCGCTAACGCCGTGATTTACCTCGCCGGAAGCCAGGGCGCTTACCTGACAGGCCAGACTCTGCACGTCAACGGCGGCATGTACATGGGGTAGGGGGTAGGCGTCCATGCAACTGCAAATCATCAGAAAAATCAAGAACTCGCAAAATAAGCTGGTGGCGGTGCGCAGGGTGTTCCCCTACAATACGCCGCGCGTACGGGAGGCCTGCGGGCCGCATTGCCATACGAACAGAAGGTCAGTACAAGATGAGCAACGTTGAACAACAGGTGAAGGCGATTGTTGCCGAGCAACTAGGGGTCAAGGCCGAGCAGGTCACCAACGCTGCTTCCTTTGTTGACGACCTGGGCGCCGATTCGCTCGACACGGTCGAACTGGTCATGGCCCTGGAAGAGGAATTCGAAATCGAAATTCCCGACGAAGACGCGGAAAAGATCACCACTGTGCAGCAGGCCGTCGACTACATCACCGAGCGTCGCAGCAAGGCCTGAGCCCGATCCGCTCGGCGGCAGGCTCGCCGGGGATACCTGGGCGCCAGGACTTCAAGTAGCCAGGTTTGCTTGTGAGTAAACGTCGCGTAGTCGTTACCGGTCTCGGCATGGTCTGCCCGCTTGGCAGCACCGTGACCGACGCCTGGGCCGCGGCGCTGCGCGGCGAGAGCGGCATCGGACCCATCACCAGCTTCGACACCGCCGCCTTTCCGGTGCGCTTCGGCGGCGCCGTGCGCGGATTCGACCTCGGTGCCTACCTGCCGCCCAAGGAAGCGCGGCGCATGGATCCGTTCATGCATTACGGCGTTGCGGCCGGAGTGCAGGCGGCGGCGGATGCCGGGGCTGATTTCGAGCGCCTCGATCGCGATCGCTGCGGGGTCGTGATGGGCGCGGGCATCGGCGGGCTGAGCACCATCGAATCCGAACACAATGCCTTTCTGGCCGGCGGCGTGCGCCGGATCTCCCCGTTTTATATTCCGGGCTCGATCATCAACATGCTGGCCGGGCACCTGTCGATCCGCTTCGGACTGCGCGGTCCCAACCTCGGCGTCGTGACGGCCTGTACGACTTCCACTCACGCACTGGGCCTCGCAGCGCGCAGCATTCAGTATGGCGACGCCGACCTCGTGATCTCGGGCGGCGCCGAGATGGGCACCACGCCCACCGCGGTAGGCGGGTTTTCCCAGGCCAAGGCGCTCTCGACGCGCAACGATTCGCCGGCGACGGCCAGCCGCCCCTGGGATCGCGACCGCGACGGCTTCGTGCTCGGCGACGGTGGCGGCGCGATGATTCTCGAAGAGTATGAACACGCTCGCCGGCGTGGCGCGCGCATCTACGCCGAGCTGGCCGGCTTCGGCATGAGCGGCGATGCCTACCATATTACGGCGCCCCCCGAGGATGGCGCGGGCGCGCGGCTGGCGATGGACAATGCACTGCGCGATGCCGGCATCAACGGCAGTGATGTGCAGTATCTCAACGCCCACGCCACCTCAACGCCGCTGGGCGATCGGGCCGAGACTGCGGCGATCAAGGCCAGCTTCGGCGATCATGCCTACAAGATGGCCGTGAGTTCCACGAAATCGATGACCGGTCACCTGCTGGGCGCGGCGGGCGTGGTTGAGGCCATCTTCTGCGTGCTCGCCATGCGCGACCAGGTCGCGCCGCCCACCATCAATTACATGAACCCTGATCCGGATTGCGACCTGGATTTCGTGCCGAACGCGGCGCGCAAGATGCGCATTGACGTCGCGGTGTCGAATTCCTTTGGCTTTGGCGGCACCAACGGCACCCTGGTCCTGCGCCGCCTGCCGGGCTGACCCGTCCGGAAGCTCGCCATGAATACGCGCAGCCTGCAGGTGCGCGAAGTGCGGGCCACGCATGCGCAGTTACGCGCGCTGGCCGCGCGCCGTCCGCGCCAGTTCCCGGTCCTGTTCGACAGCGCCGCGCCCGGCGTGCTGAGCCGCTACTCGATACTCGCAGCCCTGCCACGCGCCTCACTCGTGCTGCGCGGTGATGGACGACTCGAGCAGCACGGCATCCGCCTCGGCGCCGGCACATTCCTGGCGGCCCTCGATGAGTGGTGGCGGGCGGAACAGGGGCCGGCGGATCCCTCGGGCCTGCCGTTTCGCGGCGGCTGGGTCGTGTTCCTCGGCTATGAACTCGCCGCGAGCATCGAGACGGGGCTTCATCTTCCGCCGCTGGCGCGGGACGCGGTGTGTGCCGCCGCCATCCGCGTCGGGGGCGCGCTGGTCTATGATCACGCGCAGCAGCGCTGCCAGCTGGTGGCTGAAGCGGAGGCCGGCGACGGCTTGCCCGCGATGGCAGCGGCGCTGTCTGAAGGAAATGAGCCGGAGGCCGGGCGGGCGGCTGCGGCCTACGCGCCAGGCGCGATCATCGAGCAGGATCCGGAGGATTTTCGCCGCGCGGTCCTGCAGGCCCAGGCTCATATCGGCCAGGGCGATATCTACCAGGCCAATCTCTCGCGCTACTGGCGCGTGCGTCTGGAACCCGGCGCCGACGCGGGCCTGCTGTACGAGCGGCTGCGCCAGGCGAACGCCGCGCCGTTTGCGGCGCTGGCGCACATCGTGGACATGACCCTGCTGAGTTCCTCCCCCGAGCGTCTGGTGCGCGTAACGGGCAGCCTGGTCGAGACGCGGCCGATCGCCGGGACCCGCGGGCGGCTCGGCACGCCCGATGCCGACCCGCCCGAGCGGCTGGAGTTGCTGGCGAATCCCAAGGAGCGCGCCGAGCATGTCATGCTCATCGATCTGGAGCGCAACGATCTGGGCCGCATCTGCGAGGCCGGCAGCGTGGAAGTCAACGAGTTCATGGTGACCGAGAGCTACCCGAACCTGCATCACATCGTCTCGAACGTGCGCGGGCGGCTGCGCCGCGGCACCACGCCCGGCGAGACCCTGCGCGCGGTGTTTCCCGGAGGCACGATCACCGGCTGCCCCAAGTACCGCTGCATGCAGATCATCGCCGAACTGGAAGACGGACCGCGCGGCGCCTACACCGGCTCCCTCGGCTATCTTAATCGCGACGGCGACATGGACTTCAATATCCTGATTCGTACTGCGACGCTGCGCGGGGGCGAGCTGCAGTTTCGTGCCGGTGCCGGCATCGTGGCCGATTCGGACTGGCAGCGGGAGCTGGCCGAAACCCGCTCCAAGGCGCGCGGCATGCTGCGCGCATTTGGCGCGGGCGAGGGCGAGGGCGAGGGCGAGGGCAAGGACGCGAACGGAGCGGGTGCGTGACCTCCGCGCCGCCGGCGCCCGCTGAAACTTCCGGTGAGCGCGTGGCGCTCGTCAACGGTCTGCCGCAGGGCCTGGTCTCGGTTCATGACCGTGGCCTCCAGTACGGCGACGGACTGTTCGAGACACTGCGCTGCGAGCAGGGGCGGGTGCGGTGGTTCGATCGTCATCTGGCGCGCCTGGCGGCCGGCTGCGCGCGGCTCGGGCTGCCCGCGCCCGATGGGGCCCTGCTGCTGCACGAAGCACAATCCCTCCTGGCGGGCTGGCCACGCGCGCTGGTGAAGCTGGTGCTGACGCGCGGGGAGGCGAGGGCGCGTGGCTACCGGCCCACGGGCGATGAGCGCGCCACGCGCATCCTCACCCGCCATCCGTGGCCCGCTGCAGTGGGCCAGGAGTTTCGCCTCGGCCTCTCGCCCGTGCGGCTGGCCTGCAATCCGTTGCTCGCGGGCCTGAAGCATCTCAATCGTCTCGAGCAGGTGCTGGCGCAGCAGGGCGCGGCTGCCGCAGGCGTCGATGAAGTGCTCATGTGTTCCAGCAGCGGGGAAGTGGTCAGTGGCAGCCTGTCGAACCTGTTCCTGGTGCAGGGCGCGATCCTGCTGACTCCGCCGCTGCTGGAATGCGGTGTCGCGGGAGTCATGCGCTCCCTGGTGCTGGAACTTGCACCGCAACTGGGTTTTGCGGTGCGCGTGGCGCCGCTGTCGGTGGAGCAGCTGGCGGGGGCGCCCGCTCTATTCATGACGAATGTGCGCCTCGGGATCCAGGACGTACACTGGTACGAGGGCCGCCGGCTTTCCGTCGACGCCCGCAGCCCGCGGCTGCAGGAGTTGATCGAGCATGCAGAGCGCTGATGCAGGGAAAATGCTCGCCAGGCTCGCCGCCATCGCGGCGCTGCTGGCGGGTGCGGCGCTGTATGGGGCGCATCGGCTGGAGGGCAGCCTGGAGGAGCGCTCGGCGGCGGTGGCGGGCACGCGCATCCAGGTGCATCCGGGCGCGAGCCTGCGCGCGGTGCTGGGCGAACTGGCGCGCGTCGGCGCCGTGCCGCACCCGCGACGGGTGGAGTGGGAGCTGCGGCTCCATGGCGAGAGCCTGCGCGCACTGGCGGGCAGCTATGAGTTGGCGCCCGGAGAAACGGTGCGGCAGATACTGGCCCAGCTCAATGCCGGACAGGTCGTGCTGGAGCAGCTGACCATCGTGGAGGGATGGACCTTCGCACAGTTGCGCCAGGCGTTCGATGCGAGCAGCACCCTCACGCACGAATGGCGTGGGCTGGAGGACGGCAAGCTGATGGCGGCGCTCGGGCAGGCGGGGGTGGCCCCGGAAGGCCGCTTCTTCCCCGACACCTACCGCTATGCCGCCGGCACCAGCGACCGGCGCCTCTACGAGCTGGCGATGCAGCGCATGCAGGAACACCTGCAGCAGGAATGGGCGGCGCGGGAGCCGAATCTGCCGCTGGCCGACGCCCACGCCGCGCTGATCCTGGCCTCGATCATCGAGAAGGAAACCGCGCGCGAAGATGAGCGCAACAAGGTCGCGGCCGTCTTCATCAACCGCCTGCGCATCGGCATGCGCCTGCAGTCAGACCCCACCATCATTTACGGGCTGGGCCGCAGTTTCGACGGGAACCTGCGCCGGCGGGACCTCGAGACCGACGGCCCCTACAACAGCTACACGCGCGGTGGATTGCCGCCGACGCCCATTGCCCTGCCCGGAGATGCCTCGCTCCGCGCGGCCCTGCATCCGGCCGCGATCAACGCCCTGTATTTCGTGGCCACGGGCCGTGGCGACGGGAGCCACCATTTTTCCGCCAGCTATGCCGAGCACAACGAGGCACTGCGCCAATTCCTCAAGCGTACGGGCGCGGTGCCCGATGCGGCTGTGAAGGGAGGCGGCGGCTGATGCCGGCGCAGTTCATCAGCCTGGAGGGCATCGAGGGCGCGGGCAAGTCGCGGATCGCCGCCGCGCTGCAGGCAGAGCTGGAGCGGCGCGGTTGCCCGGTGCTGCTGACGCGCGAGCCCGGCGGCACGCCCCTGGCGGAAGCCCTGCGCGCCCTGTTGCTGCGCCCGGGGTCGGAGCGGATCACGCCGACCACCGAGACGCTGCTGATGTTCGCGGCACGCGCGCTGCATCTGGACAACGCCATACGCCCGGCCCTCGCGGCGGACCGCTGGGTGATCTGTGACCGGTTCACCGATGCGAGCTACGCCTATCAGGGGGCAGGGCGCGGCGTGAGCGCGGCCCTGCTGGATGAGCTCGCGGCGGCCGTCCACGCTGATCTGTGGCCCGCGCGCACCCTGTTGCTGGACCTGCCGGTGGCCGCCGGGCTGGAGCGCGCCCGCTCGCGCGCTGGCGGTGCGGACCGCTTCGAGAGCGAGTCGGGCGAGTTTTTTGAGCGCGTGCGACGCGGCTACCTGGAGCGCGCGCGAGTGGATCCCCGGCGCCTGGTGGTCGTGGATGCACAGCCCCCGTTCGCGCAGGTGCTCGCCGCGGCGATCGCCGCCATCGCTGACCTGCTGCCCCCATGAGCAGCGGTCCAGCGCCGGCCACCGAGTTGTACTGGCTGGCGCCGCAGCGTGCTGCCTTGCGTCAGGCACGAGCGCAGGGGCGCTTTCCCCACGCCTTGCTCATCCAGGACGTGCCGGGCGGCGGTGGCGGGCAGCTGGCGCTGGCCGCGGCGCAGACGCTCCTGTGTGCGCGGCCGGACGCGCCCTGCGGCGAGTGCCGCGACTGCCTGCAGGTGGCGCGCCTGGCCCATCCCGACCTCTGGCTGGTGGGGCCGGAGGAGGAGTCACGCCAGATCCGGGTCGATCAGATCCGGGCGCTGAACGAGACGCTGGCCCTCTCCGGGCACGGCGCGAGCGGCACCGTGGCAATCATCGATCCGGCCGACATGCTCAACGCCAACGCGAGCAACGCCCTGCTCAAGACGCTCGAAGAGCCGCGCCCGGGCGTGTTGATCGTGCTGGTGACGATGGCCGCCGCGCGCCTCGCGGCAACCGTCCGCAGCCGCTGCCAGCGGCTCGCGATCCGGGTCCCGGAGCCGGCCGCCAGCGCCGCCTGGCTGCGCGGGCAGCGCGGCGGCAGTGAATGGGAGGAGGTGCTGGAAATCATCGGCAATGCGCCCCTGCAGGCGCTCGCGATCGAGCCCGGCGAGCTGCTGCGGGTACGCGCCGAGACGGACGCGCAGCTCGCCGCTGCCCTGGCCGGGACGCTGGAGATTCCCTCGGCGGCCGCTGCGTGGGCGCGCGATGCCTTCGAACTGAGGCTGCAGTGCGCTGAGAACTGGATCACACGCTGCATGCAAGAGCGCCTGCAGCGGGGTGGCCATATGACAGAATTGCACAGTGGCGCGCACTTGCCAGCCGGCAGTTCCTCTATGAATATGCGCACCCTGATCCGGTTGGCGGATACACTGCATGAGTTGCGTCGGCTGGCGGCGACATCGATCAACAAGGCCCTCGCCATTGAGCAGCTGTTGTGGCAGTTTCGTGCCGCAGGCACGAGTCAGCCGGGTGTGGGCGCGGGCTGAAAGCTACGGAAACGAGATGGTGCAATGGTGAAGGAAAACCAGGCCCGAAGCACGGACGCCCCCGGTCGCAGTGACGGCCTGCCGCGCTCGGATCTCGGGCGCACCGGCGCTTCCAAGCCCGGTCTGCTGACCCTGACGATCAAGGACAAGAGCGCCCTGTACCTGGCCTACATGCCCTTCGTGACCAACGGCGGGCTGTTCATTCCCACCAACAGCAATTATCGCATTGGCGACGAAGTGTTCATGCTGTTGAACCTGATGGGCGAGGACGAGAAACTGCCGGTCGCGGGCAAGGTCATCTGGGTGACGCCCAAGGGCGCGCAGGGCAAGCGCACCGCCGGCATCGGCGTGCAATTCAGCGAGCAGGATCGGGGCCAGACGCGCCACAAGATCGAGAATTATCTGGCCGGCGCCCTCTCGGGCGACAAGGCCACGCACACGATGTAGCGCTCCTAGCCCGGCCGGCGCAATTCCGGCTCGGCGCTCGACAGTCCCCCCGTCAGCACGTAGGCATCGAAGCCGCGTTCAAGCAGGATGAATGCACCCGCGGAACTGCGCCGGCCCGTGTCGCAGTACACGACGTAGGGAATGTTGCGATCGAGCGTCGCCAGTTTCAGCCGGATGAAATACAGGGGAATGTTGAGCGCCCCTTCGATCGCGAGGTTCTGGTATTCAGAGGGCAGCCGTACATCCAGCCAGCGTCCGCCGCGCTCGATGATCGCGCGCGCTCCGGCGTAGTCCACCCACTGCTGCAGCGGCTCATTCATCAGCTCGCGGAAATCCTCCTTGCTGAGCCGCATCAGCACGCCGTCGGTGAGCATGACCACGGTCGCATTGCGCTTGGCTTCCGAAATCAGCGCCTCCTCACCGAAGGTCTCCCCGACCGTGAGTTCCGCCAGGCGGATGCCCTCGCGGTTCAGTGGCGTCTCGCGCGTCACCACGCACTTGCCGCTGACGATGGCGTAAAAAAAGTCGCCCTCGGTGCCCTGCTGGATGATCACTTCGCCCGTGCGGCAGGCGACCCGCTGCATGCGCATGAAAATTGCCTGAATGTTGGCGGGCGGGATGCGATGAAAGGCCTTGGTCTGCAGCAGCGTGGTCATCCAGTCATCGCCCCCACCGGTGCCGAACTGGGCCTGCAATTCACTCACTTCATAGGTGCCGGTCTGATCCCAGGTGATCATCATGTCGAGCAGGTCCGCCTCGACGACAATGTATTCCACCGGGTCGACGGCCCGCGCGCTGGCACGACGCGGCAGATTGGGAGACAGCTGATTCCTGGCCTCGGGCGTGCCGCCACGGATCATGGCCACCGTGCGTTCGCTCTCGCGCAGTTCCAGCATGCCGGAAATCAGCCAGTAACAGCGCCGCTCGGTATCGCCCTCCTTGAACAGCAGGCGATTGGCGGCGAGTTCGTTGATCTGCACCTTGCGCGCCAGCGCGGCCAGGTTGTCATTCTTCATCCCACCCAGGGGCGAGAGCTTGCGCAGCATCGCCACGTTGGCTGGACGGCCGTCACTCATGCGAACCCCTCGGGCATCAGCACCGCGCGCGATGTTAGCACAGCAAATTGTTCCAGCCCGCGTCGGGGTGGAAGCGCTTGCCGTGGCGCTGCTCGAGTTCCTTGAGCCGCGCGACGACTGCGCTGATGCCGCGCGCGCGCGCGTAGTTGAGCGGGCCGCCGCGGAAGGGCGCGAACCCGGTACCGAATACCACGCCGGCGTCGAGCAGGTCGGCGTCGGCCACCACCTGCTCGCGCAGGCAGGCCGCGCATTCGTTGAGCAGCGCGAGGATCAGGCGATCGGCAAGATCAGCCGGGGCGGCAGCTGCATCGGCCGATCGCGCCGGCTTGCCCGCCTGCCAGGTGTAGAAGCCCTGGCCGCTCTTGCGCCCCAACTTCTTCGCCGCGACCAGTTCGCGCAGCCGCTGCGTGTACGGTGGCATCTCCCGCCCCAACTCGCGCGTGATGATCTCGCCCACGTGGACGATGACATCCAGCCCGACCACGTCGGACAGTTCGATGGGGCCCATGGGCATGCCGAAATCCACCGCAGCGCGATCAATCACGCCCAGCGGCACGCCTTCGCCGGCGGCGTACAGGGCCTCGTGCAGGTACGGGAACAGCACGCGATTGACAAGGAAACCCGGTCCGCTGCGGCAGGGCAGGGGCAGCTTGTCGATGCGGCGCGCAAAGGCCATCGCCGCAGCCAGCGGTTCGGGCTTCGTCTGCGCCGAATGGATCACCTCGACCAGCGGCATCTGCGCCACCGGGTTGAAGAAATGCAGGCCGACGAGGCGTCCGGGATCCTGCAGCTTCTCCGCCAGCAACTCCAGTGTGATGCTCGAGGTGTTGCTGGCGAGGACGGCGGCCGGTCCGAGGCGCGGCTCGGCCTGCGCGTACAGCGCGCGCTTGGCCTCGAGGTTCTCGAAGATCGCCTCGATCAGGATGTCCGCGTCGCTCACACCCGCGCCCGCCACGTCGGCACGCAGCCGCGCCTGCGCCGCCGCCCGCTCGGCCGGCTCGCGCAGTCGCCGGGCGTAGAGCTCGGTGGCCCGCCTGAGCGCCGGATCGACGAATTGCTGCTCGCGGTCCTGGAGCGTGACCTCCAGGCCGCGCAGCGCGCACCAGGCGGCGATATCCCCGCCCATCACGCCCGCACCGATCACGTGTACGCGCTTGAGCGGCACGGCGGCCTTGCCGCCGAGGGACTTGAGCCGATCCTGCAGCAGGAACATGCGCACGAGACTGCGGGCGGTCTCGGTGGCAAAGAGCCGGGCGATCGAATGCGCTTCGGCCTCGTATGCGGCGTGCCCGCGTGCACCGTAGCGGACCCACAGGTCGATCATGGCGTAGGGCGCGGGATAGTGATCGCGCCGGGCCTGCCGCGCGACCCTTGCCTCCAGCGAGGCACGCAGCAACGGCCTGATGCCCGGAAGATTGAGCAGCCGATCGACGAAGGGTGAGCGCCTCGGGGGCGGGGATTCGGCCAGGATCCGGTGTGCCTCGCGGTCCAGGTCAGCCGCGCTCACCAGCCGATCGACCAGCCCGATCGCGAGCGCGCGATCCGCCCGCAGCGGTTTGCCCGTCAGCATCAGCTCCATGGCCGCTCGCACGCCGAGCAGGCGCACCGCGCGCACCGTGCCGCCAAAACCCGGATGAATGCCCAGCTGCACCTCCGGCAGCCCCAGCGACAGGCGGGCATCGCCTACCGCAACGCGGTAGCGGCAGGCCAGGGCCAGCTCGAGGCCACCGCCCAGCGCAAAGCCCTGGATCGCGGCCACGGTGGGGCAGGGCAGGGCCTCCAGCTGGGCGAACACCCGCTGGCCGTTGCCGATCGTTTCCAGTGCGTCGGCCTCGCTGCGGAACTGCGTGAATTCCCGCACATCGGCGCCGGCGATGAAGCCGGAGGCCTTGCCCGAACGCACGATCAGGCCGCGCGGTGGGCCGGCCTGGAGCGAGCGCAGCAGCTCGCCCAGTTCGAGGAGCACCGCACGGCTCAGGGAATTGGCCGAGGAGCCCGGCCGGTCCAGCGTCAGGCAGGCGATGCCGTCCGCTTCGCGATCCAGCCGCCAGGCGTTGCTAGTGCTCATGGTCCACCCCTTGAAGGCGTGATTATTTCAAAATCACAGATCAGCGGGCGGTGATCGGAGTAACGGACTTCCGGAATGCGGAAGCCTGTGACTTCAATCCCGGCGCTGACCAGCACGAAATCGAGCTCGACACGCGGGTGGCGCGCCGGATAGGAGGGCAGGCCCAGCGTATTGGCGCTGTGCAGGCCCGCCGCACGCATGAACAGGTAAATCTCGTGCGTACCCCAGAAGGTGTTGAAGTCCCCGGCCACGATCACCGGCTTGGTGGCGCCCGCGATCAGGTCATACAGGGTGCGCAGCTGGTATTGCCGGTGGCGGTATTTCAGCGACAGGTGCACCAGAAATACGCACACCTGGTCCAGTTCCAGCTCGATGATCAGGCGCTTGATGCCGGTGTCGAAATAATGAAAGCGCTCGCCCGTGACACTCGGCGCGGCCAGCAGCGCATTGGCCTGCTTGCGCACGATCGGCACCAGGTTATTGAGCGAGCGCGAGCCGTATTTGCACTCATAGGCGGTGTAATGGCCCAGCGAGGCGGCAACATGCTCCGCCT
This sequence comes from Steroidobacteraceae bacterium, assembly GCA_036394255.1. Classification (GTDB taxonomy): domain Bacteria; phylum Pseudomonadota; class Gammaproteobacteria; order Steroidobacterales; family Steroidobacteraceae; genus FEN-1191. Next base: position 9,627 of record DASWFL010000225.1, on the reverse strand, counting down.
GGTTGACCATGCCGCTGCGAATCGATCCGGTGTCGACCTCGATCAGGCCCACCAGGTCGGGGCTTTCCTGGCGGATGAACTGGGTGATCTCCTCCAGGACGCGCCGGCTGCTGCGCAGGTATCCGGCACCGGGGATCGGCAGGTGGAAGCCGGGGCCCGCACCGGTCGCATAACGGATGTTATAGACGAGCAATCGCAACGGTTTCCCTCATCAGGGTTGGCACAGTACACTTAAAGCCATGTCACAGCCCGATCCTATACGGGTATTCGTCAGCCACGCGTTCGAGCTGAGTGATGATTACCTGCGGGTCTTCGAGTTTCTCGAGAGCGCCCGCAATTTCTATTATCGCAATTGCGGTGGCCCGGAACAGCGCCCCGTCGACATGACGACCGAAGGTCAGCACGCGGCGCTGCGCCAGCAGATGGGGACAGCTGAGGTGGTCGTGGCACTGTCCAGCCTGCACGCGGGGCACCGCGAACTGCTGCTGTTCCAGCTCAACTACGCCAGAGCCAGCGAGAAGCCGGTGGTCCTGCTGCCCGGTTTCGGGCGCGAACTGGCGCTACCGGCTGAAGTCCTGCAGATGACGGCCGAGCGGGCGCGGTGGGAGGAGCGCGGCCTGGTGGATGCGATTCGCCGTCAGGCGCGCCACGAAGAGACGACGCGCTGGGATACCATAGAATTCAAGATCGATTGAGGCCTGCGCCTCTGCCGCCGGACAATCCTCAGGGATTGTTGGCGAGACCGCTGCGCGCGGCGCCGCTGCTGCCGCCCTCGATCGTCAGCAGGGACACGAGCGAGGTGGTGGCGCGTGGCGTGGCGCCGATGCGCGCGGGCATCTTGGTGCCTGCAATCAGACTCTTCATGCGCAGGGTGTGCATGCGCACGATCAAGGCCGAAAATCGCAGCGCTTCTTCACTGGAAAGCTTGCGCACCGAAGCACGCACGACATTATCGCCGGGCAACGCGCGCGCCAGGTGCATGGTCCTGGACATCTGGGCATACTCAGCTTGCACTTCGCCAGGCAATTCGAGTTCGTCGATGTCGTCCAGGTGTTCGCGAAACGCAGAGGCGAGTCTGTCCTTGAGCGTACCGTGGCCGGCGAGCAGCAGCACAGCCGCTTCAAGTCTGTCGGAGAGAGAGGTGTCCATGGCTAGGGTCCTGGCGGTTCGGCGAGCTGAAGTTGCACAACTTCGGTACCTGCCTCGCGGTGCCGTCTTAGTTGTTATTCCGATCTAAAGGCTTTCGCCTCATATACCTAGCGAGAGAATATCGCGTGCTGCATGCAATGATCAACGTACTTTTTGCTGTATTTGCGCGGATCCGGGGCTGGGGCGAAGGAGGGTGGGACTATTGGGTAGGAGAGCGACCCGAGTGCGCCCGGGCGCAGAAGTTTACATTAAGAGTCGCCTTTAACTGGTCTGATATCATTGGCTTTAGCGACGATGGTTTGGAAGCATGACTGAGACTTGGCGCGGCATTTACCCCATTACGAGCTTCGTGCTCGAGGCCCTGGGGCGCAAGCGTGACGCCGGCCCGGCCGGCCCGGCCGGCGCGCTGACGGCGCGTGAGCAGGTCCTGCTCATTGCCGTGGAATTCTGGGCCGCCGCCGCCCACGGCACGCTACATAAGCACCTGCAACCGGAGCCGCAGACGCGGCTGCTGGAGGCCCAGCTGGCCTTTGGGGCGATCGGAGCGGTGCGGGTCGTGAGCCTGCTGCGCGTCGCGGTGGAGGAGCTGGACGACCGGACCAGCAGGCAATCCGTGGAAGCCGTGATCAACCAGCTCGATGAGCGCCTCGCGCGCACTGATGACAACGTGGATGACCTGGTGGCGCGATACGTGGGTGCAACCGAGGAGTCGCTGGTCAGCGCCGGCGCGGGCTGAGGGATGAGCATCGCGGTCTTTACTACCGGGGGCACCATCGACAAGGTCTACTTCGATGCCAAGGGCGGCTACCAGGTCGGCGCGCCAATGGTGCTGGAACTGCTGCGCCACGCGCGTTTGCCCTCGCTCCCGGAAGTGACGGAACTGCTCCGCAAGGACAGTCTCGAGATGACCCCCGCCGACCGGCAGGCGGTTCGCGCGGCGGTGGAGGCCTGCGAGGCGCAGCAGATCCTGATCACCCACGGCACCGATACCATCGTGGAAACCGCCCGCGAACTGGCCGGCATTGCGGGCAAGACCATCGTGCTGACCGGCGCGCTGCAACCCGGGCGCTTCAGCGACAGCGACGCAACCTTCAACCTGGGGCTGGCATTTGGCGCCGTTCAGCTCTGCCCGCCGGGCGTCTACGTGGTTGCCAACGGCACGGTATTCCCGGCCGCAAGGGTACGGAAAAACCAGGCCCAGAATCGCTTCGAGTGGGATTAAAGGCTGTTTTTAAGCCACCGCAGGCCAGTCTCCTGACCATCTATAGACCCGGGTCACAGACCCGGGGGCCCCGGCGCGCTAGTTTTCAGTCCTATGGCCACTCCTGCAGCTATCCCGTCGCCGCGCCCGGCGCGCCCGCCCATGCAGGCCGGAACCTGCGGCCAGCGGATCGTTGCTGCGCTGCCGCTGCTGTGGGCCAAGTGGGTGTCCCTGCACGATGCGGCCGGACGGATTCACTGGCACCAGGGCGAGGTGCTCGGTCCGCCGGAGCGCGAAGCAATGCGCGTGGCGCTGGAAAGCTTCGTCGGCCGCGGTGCGCCGAGCCGCGTCAATCATCCGCTGCAGCGCGATCGCACGGCGGTACTGCTGCGCACGGGCGATGATGCCCATGAATACCTGGGTTTCGTCATGCTGGTGGTCGATGACCGCTGGCTGAAGGGTAATGGCAATTCGGCGCCGGATCTGCCGGTGCCCGTGGTGCGCGCGGTGCGCGAATGGGGCATAACGCTGGCCAGTGGCGTCCAGCCGCCACCGCCGGAGCTGACCGCGACCAGTGAGGAACTGGGATCCGTGCAGCTGGTAGTGCCGCTCGAGAGCGCCGCGGTCAATGCCGCCGACGCCGCGCAGTTCGCCACCCGCGTGCGCTCCTTTGCCCTCGAGTTGCACAGCCAGAGCCTGACGCCCATCCAGTCGGGCATCCGCATCCGCCGCCATGAAATTCTGATGCGCGACGCGGGACAGCCGGACTCGACGGTGGCCCCCCAGGAGCTGATACGCGGCGCCGAGGCCCACGGGCTGGGGACGGTACTGGATCGGCGGGTGCTGGGCGAATTGGTGAGCTGGCTGACCCAGCACAGTGAAATCTGGTCCGATGAAGCCACGCAGTTCACGGTCAACGTCACCGCCGGCTCGATCCGCGACCGCAAGTTTCCGGCCACGGTGGCCGAATCGATCGCTTCCGCCCGATTGCCCCCGGGACTCCTGGCCTTCGAGGCGCAGCACGAGGCCTGCCTGCGCGACCCACGGCAGTTCGCAAGATTTGCCGCCCAGCTGGAGGAGGCGGGCGCCGGCGTGGTCATCGACAACTTCAGTCTGAGCGACGCGGGCATCGACCTGCTGTTGCTGCCCGGCGTACGCCTGGTCAAGCTCGACGCCCGTCTTACGCAGGATCTGGTGGCGGACCGAGGCCGCCAGGCCAGAGTCGCGGCCATTGCCCAGGCGGCACACGTCGCCGGCGTGCACGTAGTCGCCAAGCGTGTGGAGAGCGAAGAGGGGCAGTCCCTGATGCGCGCGCTGGGCGTCGATTTCATCCAGGGCTTTGCGGCCAGCATCCCGACAGCGCTCGAGACCTTCGATTCCACGCCGCAGCAAGCCGCGGCGGGCTGAGCCCCGCGCTGGCCTCATCGTGTCCGACCTCCCCAGTGCCGCGGAAGGCATGGACGGCGAGCGCCGTGGCGGCGGGGAGCGGCGCTCCCGCTCATGGTACGCGCTCGTTGCCGGCGCCTGGCGCGCTCGCCGCCGCGATCTGCGCCGTGGAGAACGCGGGAGCCTGGGCTACGTGGACTGGCACGCGCCACAATGGTTCGCCGCCGCCGTCCTGGTCCTGATCCTCTCGCTGGTGGATACCTTCCTGACGCTCGTGCTGCTCGATCACGGTGCCATCGAAATCAACCCTCTGATGCGCGTTTTCGTGGCCGGGGATGGCCGCGAATTCGCCTTCGTCAAGCTGGCCCTGACGGCCTGGGGCGTGGCGGCGCTGGTGGTGCTGGCGCGGGTGCCCGTGTTCCGCCGGTACATCGCCGGGCCGATCCTGATCGCCACCGCGGTGCTATATTTGTCGCTGGTCGGCTACGAATTGTGGCTGCTGGGCTGGGTGGTGGCGTAGGATTCAACTGACGTCAAATGTAGCTGTCGCGCGCCACTTAGTGCGCTACCCTGAGCCTGAACTTCGCCGGGACCAGAGGATCAAAGCAGCTGATGGACCAGGGCAACAAAAACCAGTTGATCGCCGCGCGTCTGGTACGTACGCCCTGGTGGCGTACGGCCCTTGATCGGCTCGGCGCTCGATCCCAGGAGCAGCGCTACCGCGAGACGCTCGGTCGCCTGGCGGAACGAGACGTCAGCGACACCATCGGCGAGGAGGACCTGAAATCCTGGCTCGCCATGCTCGAGGGCGAGTCGAAAGCGGAGACCGAGGAGCCGCGGCGGCCTCGCCGGCCATGACTTCGCATAATGTGGGGCGCGCAGGCTCCCGCTACTGCACCTCGACTACGTAGACCACTGTCTTGAGAAAGCTGTTCGGGAATCGGATCTCAATAGTGAAGGAGTCCTTCCCATGGTAATCCGCGTTTGATTGATAGAAAACCTGCATGCTCGGGAGCAGCTTTCGATTGCAATCGTAGCGCACGTTGTCTTTTGCGAAACTTGGGAAGTCTTCGCCCGGGGCGCTTGAGACTTTGCCGTGGCTGGCCGCTTTGACGACCGTAAGTTCCTGGGACCCTTCACTTTCGCAATTCGGATTCAGAGAATCGAAGTAATCGATCTTGTCTTTCTCACCGCTGTGGACGCCGCGTAGTTGCGGCGCGCCGAAAGGCCGTGGTCCTGGGATCTCGGTAGCGCATCCGCCGAGCAGGAAAAACCCCAGCAATACGGTCGGTATCCGCATGATCTCCACCTCAGGGCCAGCGACTGCGATCGTACAGCGACGTGACCGGGGCGCGATTGCCCGGACGGGGACGCAGGTCAGTTCAGAGCCATTGGCGGGTACCCTATGACTTCGCATAATGTATATTATGTTAAATTATGGGTGGGTATTGGCTGGCCGGGGCTGAGTTCTGTCCGGCTAGCCCTCCACACGCTCCTGCCCCCTTCTGACACCCCACGCGATCCCCGGGCCCCTTTAGACGGCAGGTGTTCCCCGTTCTTCTCAGTGGGCTGGCGATAAGCTAGCCTGCACGGTCGCCTAAAGGAAACGCATGGCCCTGGAAGAAGTATTCGTCAGCTATTCGCGCGAGGACAACGAGAAGGTTCTCGCGCTGACGGCGAAGCTTCGCGCCGCGGGAGTGCCGCTGTGGATGGACGTGCGCAGCATCGACGGTGCGGCGATGTGGGGCGAGGAAATCGTCAACGCGCTGGATAAGGCCAAGGTCCTGCTGCTGATGGTCTCGGAATCGGCCGTTCACTCCCACAATGTCACCAAGGAAGTCCTGCTGGCCAGCGAGCGCAAGGGGCACATTCTGCCCGTGGATCTCGAACCCACAGTGATTCCGCCAGGCCTCAAGTATCCGCTCGCAGGCATCCACCATATCGAGTACTACCACGGCAATGCGGATGAGCACTTGCAGGCCATTCTCCGTTCGCTTGAACGCGTCGGGGTGACGATCACCAAGCCGCGCAGCGAAGTTGCCGCAACCGCAGGTGCAGCGACGCCGGGCGCCACGGCGCCCGCGCAGCCTGGGAAAGGCGCTGAACCTGCTATCGAGTCCGGCGCCCTTGCGGTGCTGCCGTTTGACAACATCAGCCCCGACAACGACGCCAGCTACTTCAGCGATGGCCTGACCGAGGAGCTGATCGCAAGACTGTCGCTGGTCGACGAGATCGAGCTGGTGTCGCGTTGGGCGTCGATGCAGTTCAAGGACCCCAAGAAGGACCTCAAGGCCATCGGTCGCGAACTGGGCGCGCGCTACATCGTCGGTGGCAGCGTGCGCAAGTTTCAGGACTCGGTTCGCATCACGGTCCAGCTCGTCGATGTCGGGACCAATCGCCAGATCTGGGGCGACACCTACAAGGGCAAGCTCGACGACATTTTCGATATCCAGGAACAGGTGGCGAAGCAGATCGTCGAGGCGCTGAAGCTAAAGCTGAGCTTCTCCGAGAAGCTTTCGCTCACCAAACGGCAGACAGTCAATGTCCAGGCCTACGATCTTTACTTGCGCGGGCAGGACTACCTGTATCGCCTGACCAAACGCAGCGTCGAGTATGCGATCCAGCTGTTTGAGAAAGCCATCGAACTCGACCCGCGTTATGCGGCCGCATACGCCGGTTGTTCCAGCGCCTACGGCCAGATGTACCAGTACTTCTCGCGCGAAGAGCAGTTCCGGGACAAGGCGCAGGAATTCAGCTTCAAGGCGCTGATGTATGACGCCAATCTCCCCGACGCCTATGCGGCGATGGGTCAGTCGTATTTCATCTGGGGGAAGTTCGACGAGGCCGAGGCATCGGGCCGGAAGGCAATCGAACTCGATCCAGACAATTTCATCGCCTATTGGACGCTCGGCCGGATTCAATTCTCCACCGGCAATTTCTCCGGGGCGGTCGAGCTGTTCCAGCGAGTCATAGACCTCAAGCCGGGGTTCTACATGGCTCACGCGGATCTGGCGCAGACCTACCGTAACCTCGGGAATGTGGAAAAGGCGCAAGCCGCGTCCCGACAGCTGCTGGCCATGATGCCCAACTACCTGCTCCAAAACCCGGACGACGCACGTGCGAGGATGTTCTACGCAATCGCACTGCTCCACGCCGGGCAAAGGGAGCGGGCCATTGCCGAAAGTGCGGCGGCGCTGGAGCTGAGTCCAGGTGATTCTCTGATGACTTACAATGGCGCTTGCATGTACGCCCAGCTCGGTGAGGTGCGGAAGGCCATTGCCACACTCCGGGAAATGGTCGTCGACCGCGTCGTCAATTACAGCTGGATGAAGCATGACCCCGATTTGGACCCGCTCCGCGAGGATCCTGAGTTCATGGAGCTGATGAAGGGGGAATAGCCGGTGAGAGGGGGCGCCCTGCCCTCACGCGGCTGGACAGGGCCTGTCTACAGCCCTGCTCAGGACGCGCTCGCTTTCCTTGTCCATTCTCACTGTCCGCGTCGCCATGGCCACGCTCCCCGTGTGATACAGGCTGTATTTCACGGGGAGAGAAGCGTCAAGAAACAGGCTTGACAGAAATCAGGGGCTGCGCCGGTCGACCAGGACCCTGCGTTCCCCAGATGCGCCCGCAACGGCGCTGATTTCTCCATAGAGATCACCCGGACTGGCCGTCGGCGTGCCGCCCGCGGAAACGCGCGCCACCACCTGCACCGTCTGGCCCGCGGCAAAACTGTGGTTGGCGAGCACCGAATCGGTGGCCGAAAGGTCCAGCTGCTGCGGGAACGTGGCGCTGAGCCGCTTGACGGCCAGGGGCGGGCCGCCCCGGGGTGAGCGCACGAACACGAACAGCGAGGCACCGGCCGGCACCGCGCCTGCCAGCGCCGCGGCGAGTTCCACCCGCAGATGAATGGCCGTGGCCGGATCGGGCCGGAGCTTGGCGATCTCGACATCGATGGCGGCGATCTGCTTGTCCAGGGCATCGACAACGGCGGGCGGCGGCCCCAGGTCGCGCAGCGTCGCAAAGCGCGCCCGGGCGTTGGCCAGATCGCCCGAGCTCAGCAGGGTGATGCCCGTGTAAAACAGGGCCTGGGGCGAATGCGGGTCGAGCTGCAGCGCCCGATTGAACAGCTCCATGGCCGCAGGCGTCTCATTGCCGCCATTCTCGAACAGGATCGTTTCCCCCAGGCCACTCAAGGCGGCCGCGTTGCTGCCATGGCCCAGATGGTCCGCGTGCTGGAAACTGCGGCGCGCCAGTGACCATTGCTGGATCTTCAGATAAGCGCCGCCGAGGTTCAGCCAGGCCTGTAAATTATCGGGCTGTTCGACCGTAGCGCGCGTGAGCGGTGCGATGGACTCAGTGTCCGCCGCCGGCGCCGCGCCCCAGGGATAGTGGCTCCAGAGCGGATAGAGCAAAGATGCCGCGAGGATGAGCAGCAGGCTGGCAACGGCTCCCGTGCCGCGCTCTGCGGGCGCAGAGCCGTGCCGGGCGCGCAGCAGTGGCCAGGCCACGAACAGCGCCGCGCCAGCGGTGCTCAGGACCGCCCAGATGACAAAACCAGTCATGCTGCCGGTGTGCTTCCGGGCTCGTCGTCGTCCGTGATGGGCAGGCTGGCGCGCTTTCTCATCACCCTGATCGCGATCCCGAAGCCGGCGAGCAGCATCAGGCCGGGCGCGCCCCAGAGCCAGGCGTTGTGCCAGTTCATGCGGGGGCGGAACAGGATGAATTCGCTATAGCGGGCCACGAGGTAATCGCGGATCTCCTCGTCGCTCTTGCCCGCAAGCAGCATGTCGTGAATCTCGAGGCGCAGATCCGCGGCGACGTTCACGTTGGAATCGGCCAGCGCCTCGTTCTGGCACTGCACGCAGCGCAGCTCATGGGTGAGGTCAAGGTAGCGCTGCTGCATGACAGGGTCGGGGAGCGGCGGCGTGTGGTCGACGGCAAACAGCGGCGTCGTCCAAAGCGAAGCGCTGAGGGCCGCCAGCGCCGCCCATTGCCGGACAGGCTTCACGCGCCCGCCCTGGCAGGCGCCGGCGTGCCCACCGCCAGGTGCGGCAGGAAGCGGTTGTTCCAGTCCTCCATCGTCATGGCCCCGATCAGTTTCTCCACGACGATGCCCTGCGGATTCACCAGGAAACTCTCCGGCGCCCCGTACACGCCCCAGTCGATGGCCGCACGGCCGTTGTGATCGGTGGCGACCACCTCGTAGGGATTGCCCAGTTGCGACAGCCAGGCGATCGCGGCGGCGTCCTCATCGTTCCAGTCGATGCCGATGATCGGCACCCTCCCCTCGCCCTTGATCTGCAGCAGCGTATCGTGCTCCTCGCGGCATGCGACGCACCAGGTGCCCCACACGTTCACAAGGTGCCAGCCACCGAGCAGCGCCGTGCTTGCCAACTGCGCTCCGCCGCTGTTCAGCTGCGGCAAAGTGAACTGTGGCGCGGCCTTGCCCAGGAGCGGCGAGATGATCTCTTTCGACCCATTCTTGGGCGCGTTGTAGATCCCGACGGCCAGCACAATCACGAGCAGCGCAAACACTCCCAGCGGCAGCAGAAAGCGCTTCATGGCATTGCCTGCGGGCCGCCTTCGGCCATCGCTGCGAATCGGTAGCGCCGGTCGAACAGGGTCGTGATGCCCCCGAGCGCCATGATTGCGGCGCCCAGCCAGATGAAGCGGATCATCGGGCGGTACTGCAGCCGCAGGCTCCAGGAATCATTACCCACGTCCTCCCCGAGCGCGGCGAGCAGATCGCGGTTCCATTTCGCGGCAATCGCCGCCTCGGTCATGATAGATCCCTGCACGAAGTAGTGGCGCTTCTCCGGGCTGAGTTCAGCGACGACCTTGCCATTGCGGAATGCGGTCACGTGGCCGCGGAAGCCATCGAAGTTCGGGCC
>DASWFL010000224.1:0-7822 GCA_036394255.1 Steroidobacteraceae bacterium | reverse complement strand
AACGCATCGCAGCGCTGCAGTCCCAGGTCTGATTTTTCGTAGGTAACTCATTGAATTTGCGAAAGTCGATTGCAAGGGCGAGGGCTCTTCAGTACAGTCGGCCATCACTTGACAGTAAGCGCGTCGCGGCAGCGGCCGCAGGGATCCTATGACCGCTTCTACCGACCAGCGCTCGTTCCGACTCACTGCGTTCATCTGGTCCGCCTTGATGCGCTTTTTTGACGGCAGCAAGGATCGGCTGGTCGCGGCCCGCGCGCAGCTCCCGGACCGCATCGACTGGGCCCGCAGCCTGCCCTTCGTGCTGATGCACCTCGCCTGCCTGGCGGCCTTCTGGACGGGCGTCAGCCCGGTGGCGATCGTCGTGGCGCTCATCGCCTACCTGCTGCGCATGTTCGCGATCACCGGCTTCTACCATCGCTACTTTTCGCACCGCACCTTCAAGACCTCGCGGGTCGGGCAATTCGTGTTTGGTCTGCTGGGCGCCTCGGCCGTGCAGCGCGGTCCGGTCTGGTGGGCCGCGCATCACCGGCATCACCATGCGAACTCCGACCGCGCCTCCGACGTCCACTCGCCCAGCCAGCACGGCTTCTGGCGCTCCCACATGGGCTGGTTCCTGACGATTAAGGGCTTTGCCCCCGACTTCCAGCTGGTGCGCGACCTGATGAAATTCCCGGAGCTGCGCTGGCTGGACCGCTTCGATATCTTCGTGCCGGTTTTCATGGGCGTCGGCATGTTCCTGCTGGGCGTCATACTTCACAACGTGGCGCCGGGACTCCGCACCACCGGCTGGCAGATGCTGGTCTGGGGCTTCGTGATCTCGACGGTTTTCTGCTGGCACGCGACTTACACCATCAATTCTCTGTCACACGTTTTCGGCGGGCAGCGTTATCGCACCGGCGACACCAGCCGCAACAACTGGCTGCTGGCGATCCTGACCCTGGGCGAGGGCTGGCACAACAATCACCATTACTACCCCAACTCGGTGCGACAGGGGTTTTACTGGTGGGAATACGACGTGACCTTTTATGTTTTGAAGCTGCTGAGCTGGTGCGGCATCATCTGGGATCTCAAGGCGATTCCGGTCGCCGTGCGCGAGAATCCGAGCCGGCGCCTGCGCGCTCGCGGCTGAAACCCGCCGTCCGCGCCCGCGCTGGAGGGCGGTGGACCTCAACAGGCGGAGTCATCGCAGGGGGTGCAGGCTGTGAAACCGAGCATAGTCCCGGTCGAGCTGGAAATTCCTTTAGGCACGCGGCCCGGGCCAATGGCGGCGCTCGGGCGTGCGCTGCTGCTGTCGCGTTTCAGCCGCCTGCGCCACGGCGAGATTCGCATCGTCGACGGCGATTCCGAACAGCTCTGCGGGGCGCGCAGCGAGCGCTGTCCGCTGTCGGTCACCGTCGAAGTGCTCAGCCCCCGCTTTTACGCCGACGCCGTCTTCGGCGGCACGGTGGGCGCGGGCGCCGCCTACATCCGCGGCCTGTGGCGCTGCAGCGATCTGACCGGCCTCGCCCGCATCATGTACGCCAATCGCGAGCTCATGGACCATCTGGATCGGCGCTGGACCTTCTTCAGCCGCCCGCTGCTGCGCCTGTTCCACTGGCTGCATCGCAATAGCAGGGACGGGAGCACCCGTAACATCGTCGCCCACTACGATCTGGGCAACGATTTCTACCGGCTGATGCTCGATGAGACCATGGCCTATTCCTGCGGCATCTTTGCCGACGACTCCAGCACCTTGGCCGAGGCTTCACGCGCCAAGTTCGACCTCGCCTGCCGCAAACTGGCCCTGCAGCCCGGCGACCAGCTGCTGGAAATCGGCACCGGCTGGGGTGGACTGGCCCTGCACGCGGCACGAAATTACGGCTGCCACGTCACCACGACCACGATTTCACGCCAGCAGTACGATTACACCCGCGAGCAGATCGCGCGCCAGGGTCTGCAAGACCGCATCACGCTGCTGCTGGAGGACTACCGCGAATTGCGCGGCAAGTTCCACAAGCTGGTGTCGATCGAGATGATCGAAGCGGTGGGCGCGGCCTTTCTCGACACCTACCTGTCCAAGTGCGCCGCGCTCCTCGACCGGAGCGGTGCGATGCTGCTGCAGGCGATCACCATCCGCGACCAGGACTACCGTACCGCGCTCCGCTCCATCAATTTCATCCAGCGCTACGTGTTTCCGGGCAGCTTCATCCCTTCGGTCAGTGCGATCGCCGACTCGCTCCGCAGGGTCACGGACCTGAAGCTGTTTCATCTCGAAGACATTGGTCCGCACTACGCGCGCACGCTGGCGCTTTGGCGCCGGAATTTCCTCGAGCACCTGGCCGCCGTGCGCAAGCTCGGCTATTCCGAGCCGTTCATCCGCCTGTGGGAATTCTATCTGTGCAGCTGCGAAGGCGGATTTGCGGAACGCCAGCTGGGCGACGTGCAGATGCTGCTGATCAAACCGGATTGCCGGCGCGCGGCGATCGCGTCCGCTTGAACCCCTGCCCGCGCCGATGAACGCCGGCGGCGAGGCGGCAGAACTGCGCGCTGCACTGCGTGCCGTGGCCGATCCCGGTACGCTGCTCGAGACGGACGCCGAAACGGCACCGTTTCTCATCGACCATCGTCGTCAGTTCCAGGGCCGCGCGCTGGCGATCACGCTGCCGCGCAGCGTCGCGGAAATATCGAGACTCCTCGCCTGGTGCAATGCGCGAAGGGTCGGGGTGGTGCCGCAGGGTGGCAATACCGGCTACTGCGGCGGGGCCACGCCGGACGAATCCGGGTTGCAGCTGGTGATCGGCCTGCAGCGCCTCAACCGCATCCGCGCAATCAACCCGGCCGACTATTCGATGACGGTCGAAGCCGGCTGCCTGCTCGCCGGGGTGCAGCAGGCGGCAGCGGCGGCGGGGCGATTCTTCCCGCTGGAGCTGGGCTCCTCGGGCAGCTGCCAGATTGGCGGAAATCTGGCCACCAATGCCGGTGGTCTGAATGTGCTGCGCTTCGGCATGGCGCGCGAACTGACGCTCGGCATCGAAGCCGTGCTGCCCGATGGCCGGATATTCCAGCGACTGCGCTCACTGCGCAAGGACAACACCGGCTACGACCTGCGCGGGTTGCTGATCGGTTCGGAGGGCACGCTCGGCATCATCACGGCCGCGACGCTCAAGCTCTGGCCGCAGCGGTGCACCACCGCCACCGCACTCGCCGCCGTGCCCGGCGTGGCCGCCGCAGTGGAGCTGCTCGCGCGCCTGCGCGGCGTGGCAGCGGAGCGGGTCAATTCCTTTGAGCTGCTGCCGCGCGCAGCTCTCGAGCTGGTGTTCCGTCACATCGAGGGCGCCGTCGATCCGCTGGGCGCACCGCACGACTGCTATGTCCTGTGTGAGTTGAGCGCCTTCGCCACCGAGCCCCTCGACGTCCTGCTCGAGCAGGCACTGGGCGATGCGAGTGTGGCCGGAGTGGTGCTGGACGCCGCCTTCGCATCCAGCGAACGCGCCCGCGCGAATCTGTGGCGGCTGCGGGAGAGCGTTCCGGAGGCGCAGCGCCGCGCCGGGCCCAGTCTGAAGCATGATATTTCAGTGCCCGTCGCACGGCTGGCGGAGTTCGTCGCCCAGGCCTCCGCCTGGGTGCAGACCGAAGTTCCGGAAGGGACGCTCATCGCCTACGGGCACGCCGGCGATGGCAACCTGCACTTCAACATCAGTTTCCTCCAGGGCACCGCGCAGGCGCAAGTCGCGGCCCGGGAGCCGGCCATACGCAGGTGGCTGCACGATTTGGTGGCCGCGCACGGCGGCAGCTTCAGCGCCGAGCACGGCATCGGGCAGCTCAAGGTCGGTGAGCTGGAGCGCTACGCCTCGCCCACGGAGCTGGCGATGATGCGCGAGATCAAGTGCGCGCTCGATCCGAACGGCATCATGAATCCGGGCAAGGTCCTGGCGGCCGGCTGAATCCTCCCCGGCTAGCCCACGCGCTCCATTTCCTCCTTGCCCAGGTGGATCGCGGCGGCCGCGATATTGTCCTCCAGGTGCGCCACGCGCGAAGTGCCGGGGATCGGTAGCATGGCGAGCGATCTGGCCAGCAGCCACGCCAAGGCGGCCTGCGCCATGTCGACGTGGCGCTCGCGGGCGATCGCGGCCAGCGCCGCGATCCGCGGATCTGCCGCGGCGCCGCCCTGTTCGCGCTCGGCGAGCGGCGCCCAGGGCAGGAACGCGATGCCATCGCGCTCACAGACCGCCAGCACGTCGTCCGAATCACGGTCCGCCACGTTGTATCGGTTCTGTACCGACACCACCTTGACCAGCGCCCGCGCGGCCGCCAGCTGCCGCGTGTCGACGTTTGAGAGGCCGATATGCCGGATCTTGCCCTCGCGCTGCAGCTTGGCCAATTCGCCGACCGAATCCTCGAAGGGCACGTGCGGGTCCGGCCGGTGCAACTGGTAGAGCGTAATCTGCGCGACGTCCAGGCGTTTCAGGCTCGCTTCGCAGGCTTCGCGCAGGTGCGCCGGCCGCCCGTCGCTCACCCAGGCTGACGCGCTGGGTCGCACCAGACCGCCCTTGGTCGCGATCACCAGATCGGGTGGGTAGGGATGCAGGGCCTCCTTGATCAGCTCCTCACTGACGAAGGGCCCGTAGGCGTCGGCGGTATCGATGAAATTCGTGCCGAGTTCGATCGCACGGCGCAGCACGTCCAGCGCCTCGGCGTGATCGCGCGGCGGGCCCCAGATCCCCTCGCCGGTGATGCGCATGGCACCGAACCCCAGGCGATTGACGGTACGATCGCCGACCAAGAGCGTGCCGGCGGCCGCCGAGGATGCTTTGCCTGCGCCTGCGGGCGCTCCGGGCGCCGCAGCCGCTGAGGCTGCGGGCGCGAACCTGGGTGCCATCGCGATGCTGCTCACGACCGCGGCACCGCGCACGAGGAATCCGCGTCGGGATGACTGCTCACTGTTCATGGCGCACTCCTTTGCTCGTCGATGGGTGGAAGCGGTCTGATCAGGCCCTCCTGCGCCGTGCTCGCCACGAGGCGTCCGTCGCGCGCGTAGAGGCTGCCGCGCGTAAAGCCGCGCGCGCCCGAGGCGCTCGGGCTATCGGTCACGTACAGGAGCCAGTCATCGATGCGCACCGAGCGGTGAAACCACATCGTGTGATCGATGCTGGCGATCAGGAATTTGCTGGCGGCCAGCTCCCGCTCGTGGGAGGCGAGCGCGGTCCCCAGCAGATTGAAGTCGGAAGCGTAGGCGAGCAGGCAGCGGTGCAGCTGTTCGTCGTCCGGCAGGCGGTCGACCGCGCGCATCCACAGCTGCTGGCGCGGTGCCCCGGGCTGCCCGCCCGGCAGCGCCCGCGACACAGTGCGAAATTCAATCGGACGGTTCTGCATGAAGCGGCGCAGGCGCGGGGAGAGCCGCTCGATCTGTGCCTCGCTCAGCGGGAGTGCTTCCGGCAGGCTTTCCGGCGCCGGCACATCCGGCATCGGTTGCTGGTGCTCGAGCCCGGACTCCGGCGCCTGGAAAGACGCGGACAGGTTGAAGATCTGCTCGCCGTGCTGGATGGCTGTGACGCGGCGGCTGCTGATGGCGTGGCCATCGCGGCTGCGATCGACGAAATAGATGATGGGCGCATTGAAGTCACCGCGCCGCAGAAAATAGGCGTGCAGCGAGTGCACGTCCCGGCCGGCTTCCACGGTCCCGTAGGCGGCCTTGAGCGCCTGGCCCAGCACCTGGCCGCCATAGACCTGCGGACTGCCGATGTCGCGGCTCTCGCCGCGGAAGAGATTGAGCTCGAGGCGCTCGAGCTCCAGGAGCCGCAGCAGCTCGGCCAGTCTCTGATCCATGGCCTTCAGGTCCCGGCGACGCCCAGTCGCTTCTGCATGATCGGGCTCGTGGTCGTGTACTGCAGAAACTGCTTCTTGGCCGGATAGAGGTGGTGCTGCACGGCAAAGGAAGCGAGCGCCGCCTCATGAAAGGCCGACAGGATCAGCTTCTTCTTGCCCGGATAGGTGTTGATGTCGCCGATCGCAAATATGCCGGGAATGCTGGTCTGGAATTTTTCGGTGTCGACCCGGATCGCGCGCTTGTCGAGTTCCAGGCCCCAGTCGGCAATCGGCCCGAGCTTGGGCGCCAGCCCGAAGAACACCAGCAGCTGCTCCGCCTCGAGCACCTGCATGATGCCGTCGGCCGCCTTGACCTCGACGCCCTGCAGGCGGCCGGAGTCCGTGCGCAGCGCCTGGGCCATGCCCTCGATGAATCGCAGCTTGCCCGCAGCCTCGAGCT
Organism: Steroidobacteraceae bacterium; assembly: GCA_036394255.1. Lineage (GTDB taxonomy): Bacteria > Pseudomonadota > Gammaproteobacteria > Steroidobacterales > Steroidobacteraceae > FEN-1191. The sequence continues at coordinate 1,578 of DASWFL010000224.1, read as the reverse complement.
CGCGCATGCGTGCCACCGACGCGGGCGCGCCCCGGAACTCGGCGCGCCGGTGCACCAGTGTCAGCGATGCTGCCCGGGGTGCAAGCTCGTTGGTCCAGTCGAGCGCCGAGTCGCCGCCACCGAAGATGACCAGCCGGCGGCCGAAAAAGTCCGCCGCATTGCTCACCTTGTAGTGCAACTGCCGGCCTTCGAACACTTCGGCTTCAGGGACGTGCAGCCGCCGCGGCTGGAACGAGCCGACGCCGCCCGCAATGATCACGGCACCGGCATCAAACACCGTGCCGGCGCTGGTGACCACGCGAAAGCGCCCGTTTTCCTGTTTTCCGAGCTCGACCGTTTCCTCGCCCAGGTGCAGTTCGGCCCCGAAGGGCTTGATCTGCTGCAACAGGCGATCGACCAGTTCCTGCGCACCGCAGACCGGCAGCGCGGGAATATCGTAGATGGGCTTGTCCGGATACAGCTCCGTGCACTGGCCGCCCGCGGCGGCCAGCGTATCGAGCACGTGCGCCTTGATACCCAGGAGCCCGAGCTCGAAGACCTGGAAAAGACCGGCCGGACCAGCACCGATGATGACCACTTCGGCCGTGATGGGCTCGCGCAATTGCCTGCTGCCTGGAGAAAGAGTGGCGCGAATTCTAGCGACGCGACCTCTAGTCAGCAAACGCAAATACGTGGACAATTGATTCAAACCTTATGCGCCAACGGCCATATCCCCCGCAAGGACATCCATGACCAGCAATTCAGAGCTCCACCAGCGCCGCGTCGCCGCGGTACCACGCGGTGTCGCCAATTCCCTGCCCATCTACGCCGAGCGCGCCAGCAACGCGGAACTCTGGGATGTGGAAGGCCGCCGCTACGTCGACTTCGCCAGCGGCATCGCCGTGCTCAACACCGGACACCGCCATCCGGCCGTGGTCAAGGCGATCGGAGCACAGCTCGAGCGCCTCATGCACGCGTGTTTTCAGATCACGCCCTATGCGAACTACATCGAGCTGGCCGAGCGGCTCAACGCGCTGGCGCCGGGCGCGACGCCGAAGAAATCCATGCTGTTCTCCACCGGCGCCGAAGCCGTGGAAAACGCGCTGAAGATCGCCCGCTATCACACCAAACGCTCAGGCGTCATTGCCTTCGGCGGCGCATTCCACGGACGCTCCATCGCCACCATGACGCTGACGGGCAAGGTGCAGCCCTACAAGACCGGTTTCGGTACACTCCTGCCGGCGGTGTATCACGTGCCCTACCCGCTGAGCTATCACGGCGTCAGCAGCCAGGATTCGCTCGCGGCGATTGAGCAGCTGTTCAAGGTGGACGTCGATCCGGCCCAGGTCGCGGCCATCATCATCGAGCCGGTGCTCGGCGAAGGCGGGTTCTACATCGCGCCGCCGGAGTTTCTGCGTGCCCTGCGCGAGCTGTGCGACCGGCACGGGATCGTGCTCATCATCGACGAAATCCAGTCCGGATTCGGGCGCACCGGCCGCATGTTCGCGATCGAGTACGCCGGCATTGAACCGGACCTCATGACCGTCGCCAAGAGCATCGCCGGCGGCGTGCCGCTGTCGGCGGTGATCGGCAAGGCGC
>DASWFL010000223.1:0-8272 GCA_036394255.1 Steroidobacteraceae bacterium | reverse complement strand
CTCGGCGCAAAGTTCATCGAGACCGGCGTCTCGGCCGAAGGCCAGGGCGGCTACGCGCGCGAACTTACGCCTGAGGAAAAGGCCAGGCAGCAGGAAGTGCTCGAGGCACGCATTGCACTGGCCGACGCGGTGATCACGACGGCGGCGATCCCGGGGCGGCCCGCGCCGCGCATCATTTCGCGCGCCGCGGTCGAGCGCATGAAGGCCGGCGCGGTCATCGTCGACATTCCGGCCGAGTCGGGCGGCAACTGCGAGCTGACCCGGGCCGGCGAGACGGTGCTGCACCAGGGCGTGCAGATCGTCGGCCCGGTGAATCTGCCGGCACAGCTGCCCTATCACGCCAGTGAAATGTACGCGCGTAATCTGCTCAATTTCCTCAAGCCCGCGCTCGACAAGTCCGGCGCGCTGGCGATCGACTGGCAGGATGAAGTCTTTGCGCAATCGTGCCTGACGCACGACGGCGCCATCAGGCACGAATCCACCCGCAAAGCGGTAGAGGGCACATGACTGGCATCGTCGCGCTTTATATTTTCATGCTGGCCGCGTTCACCGGCTACGAAGTCATCGCCAAAGTGCCGGTGATCCTGCACACACCGCTGATGTCGGGTTCCAATTTCGTGCACGGCATCGTGCTGGTCGGCGCGATGGTCGCGCTGGGCAACGCCACTGGCGGACTCGAGAAGACCATCGGCATCATCGGCGTCGTCCTGGCTGCCGGCAATGCCGCGGGCGGCTACGTCGTGACCGAACGCATGCTGGAGATGTTCAAGTCCAGCGGCGCCAGGAAGCAGCCGGGGGCGCATTGATGGGCCCCGTGTCCGGCGCCGACGCGCGCCTGCTGCTGATCCAGGCGAGCTATTTCGTCACCGCGTTCCTTTTCATCATGGGCCTGAAGCGCATGAGCTCGCCGGTGACGGCGCGCAGCGGCATCCTCTGGGCCGGCGCCGGCATGCTGGTGGCGACGATCTTCACGCTGCTGTATCCGGGCATGGGCAACTACCCGCTGATCCTCGCGGCCATCGCGGTGGGCGCCTCCCTGGCCTGGATCAGCGGCCGGCGCGTGGCGATGACCAACATGCCGCAGATGATCGCGCTCTACAACGGCATGGGCGGCGGCGCGGCCGCCGCGATCGCCGCGGTGGAACTGTACCGCGGCAAGCCGCTCGCAGCGGTGGTCGCCACCCTGGCCGTGGTGGGCGGCATCATCGGCGCGGTCTCCTTCAGCGGCAGCCTCATTGCATTCGGGAAGCTCCAGGGACTGATCAAGAAGTCCTACCGCTTCGGCGGCCAGCAGGTCCTCAACCTGCTGATCCTGGCTGGCGCACTGGCCGTCGGCGCCCTCGTCGCCAGCGGTCATGCCATCGGCGCGGGCCACGTGACCGGCATTTTCGGCCTGGCGCTGCTGCTGGGCGTGACGATGACCCTGCCGATCGGCGGCGCCGACATGCCGGTGGTGATCTCGCTGTACAACGCGCTCACCGGACTCGCGGTCGCCTTCGAGGGATTCGTGCTCGGCAACGCCGCCATGATCATCGCCGGCACCGTGGTGGGCTCGGCCGGCACCCTGCTCACGCAGCTCATGGCCCGCGCCATGAACCGCTCGCTCGGCAACGTGCTGTTCTCGGGCTTCGGCGACACCGGCGGCGCCGCCAGCGGCGGCGCGGGCATCGCGGGCAGCATGAAGCCGATCGAAGCAGCCGACGTCGGGGTGATGATGGCTTTCGCGCAGAAAGTGATCGTGGTGCCCGGATACGGCATGGCCGTCGCGCAGGCGCAGCACAAGGTGTGGGAACTGTGCCAGCTGCTGATCGAGCGCGGCGTGCTGGTGCGCTTCGCCATTCATCCGGTGGCCGGACGCATGCCCGGGCATATGAACGTGCTGCTGGCGGAAGCGGGCGTTCCCTATGATCTGATCGCCGATCTCGATGAGATCAACGCGGAGTTCGAGACCGCCGACGTCGCGCTCATCATCGGCGCGAACGATGTCGTCAATCCGGTGGCGCGCAACGACAAGTCGAGCCCGATCTACGGCATGCCGATCCTGAATGCCGACAAGGCGAAGAATGTGATCGTCATCAAGCGCGGCCAGGGCGCGGGCTTCTCCGGAATCGAGAACGCGCTGTTCTATCTGGACAACACGCGCATGCTCTACGGCGACGGCCAGGCCGCCGTCAGCCAGCTCATCCAGGCGGTCAAGGCCGTCTAGAGCCCGCCGCGCGCGCTGAGCATCGCTCAGGCGATTGCAACCAATCCGCCGTTCACGAGTATCAAAGGGGAGGCAGCAGGAAAATTCGCTGCTGCCACAGCACCTGTTCTCAACCGCTGCCCCAAGCGTAGGAGGCCGACATGTTTCACCCTGCCGTTTTGAAGACACTAGCCCCAATCTTGCTGCTCGGCGCCGCCGCGGCCTTCGCCCCTGCGATTGCCTGCGCCGCCTATGGCGACTCACCCAACTCAGTGGTCAGCTCCGCGAAGGTGGTTCGTTTCCACGACCTGAACCTGGGCCGGGAGGACGACGTCGCCACGCTGTATGCGCGCATCCGCCGCGCCGCCGTCGAGGTCTGCAGCTCGAGCGCCGCGTCGGCGGTGCAGCGCGACTGCTACCAGGAGGCGATAGCCACGGCCGTCGCTCGCGTCAACAGCCCGGCGCTCAACGCCTATCACCAGCGCCGCACCAGCGTCGGCATGCGCGCAGGAGTGTGAACGGCCTGCCCGCACCGCCTCAGGCGCCCGGAGCGCGTGAGGCGGTGCTGCGGGCCCGGCTGTAAGGGCGCGCGATCGCTCGCGCAGAGCTCAGCGCCGGTCGCGACGCTCGCCGCGCTCACCACGCTCGCCGCGCTCGCGGCGCTCGCGCAGGCGATCGAGCATGTGAGCGCGTTCCGCAGGCGTCGCAGCCAGCCAGCGCCGGCGCAATTGCTGGCGCTTCCAGGGCGGCAGGCGCGCGAAGGCGCGGAAGTTCTGGCGTATCAGCTCCTGGGCTTCCGGGTCGAGCTGCTGAAAACGCTCCCAGCGATGCCGGATCAACTCGCGCCGCTCCTCGGGCAGGCCCTGCCAGGTCTGAAAGCGCTCGCGCGCCTGGGCCCGCTGTTCCGTGTCCATGCCGAGCCAGCGCTCGGCGCCGCGCGCCAGCGCCTGCTGTCGCGCCGGGGGCAGGCTGTCCCAGTCGCTGCCATGACGCTTGAGCAGCTCCTGCTGCGCGGACGACAGTGAGTTCCAGGCGAGCGGTGGCGCGGGCACGGGCGCCGGATTTGTGGCGGCCGGGGCGGCCGGAGTGGGCGCGGCGCCGACTGCCAGCGGGGCGGGCCCAGCGTCCGGTGCTTCCCCGGCCCGCACCACCGGGATCAGCAAGGGCAGGCACAACAGCGCGTACAGCGACCATGCGGGAACGCGTTTCATGGGTGATTCACCTTGTCGGGCGCGGTTTTGGAATGAGCGGCGTCGTGAGCACCGCCTGGTTTATCGGGGGCCGCGTGCGCGCGTTGCCACGCCTCGCCCTCCTGCACGCCGTGGTCGGCCAGATAATCGTGCCAACCTTCTTCAGCAGAATCGAGCGACCCCAGGTACTCCAGCAGGTCGGCATCCGCCGGAGCATCCGCCGCGCGCAGCGGCGGCGCGAGGCAGGCGCCACCGCACAACAGACTTACGGCGTACCACTGCGCCTTCACGAACCCAGGCCCCCGCCGGTGTCCTGCTCCGTGTTCACGGCCCAGTCATAGAATTCGTAGTCCACTTCGCCATCCTGCACGGCCTGGTCCTGGGCCATGGCGAGCGCGTCGCGGTCGGCGAGCAATTCGAGATCCTCGCCGCCAGCGACGCTCGATTGCTGAAGCTCGGGCGCGGGCATGCGCCCCGCCAGCAGCAGCACGGCCAGCAGCGCTCCGGCCACCGCGCCTGCGGGCAGCCAGTTCCGCCAGGCGGCGTAGCCCGCGCCGCCGAGGCGGGCCAGGGGCCCGCGCTGCTCCAGCGCCGCATGGCGGGCACGGGTCAGTCGCGAGCGCGTGCGCGCACTCAGGTGTTCGATGCTCCCCTCGAGCAGGGCGCGCGCGCGTCGCGCGAATTCGTCTTTTTCCGGATCGATGTCAGTCACGACCAGAACTCCCCCAGAGCGGACCGTAGTGTCTGCACGGCCCTGAAATAATGCGTCTTGACGCTGCCGGCTGAACAGCCCATTGCCCTGGCCGTCGCGGCCACGTCCAGGCCTTCGAAAATGCGCAGCAGGAACGCCTGGCGCTGGCGCGCGGGCAGCGCGGCGAGCTGCGCCTCGAGCGCCCGCAGCGTCTCGTCGGTCTGGACCAGGGCCACGGGACCCGGCGCCGGATCGGGCAGCTGCTCGAGCGGGTCCGGCGCCGCGGCGCCCTCTTCTTGAGCCGACCAGGGTATCCAGGCCATCACGCGGGCGCGCACCGCGCGGCGGCGCTGCAGGTCGCGGATGCAGTTTTCGAGAATGCGATAAAAGAGCGGCGGCCATTCCTCCTGCGGGCGGCGCGCGTAGCTGCGCACCAGCCGCAGCATCGCGTCCTGCACGGCATCGAGCGCGTCGTCTTCGTGACGCAGGGCGATCTGTGCGATCCTGAAGGCCTTGCGCTCAACGCTGGCCAGGAATTGATCCAGGGCGCGGGTGTCGGTCGACGTCGATTCCGGCAAAGCGGTGGCCCCTGGCAATAGGAATCCTGCGGTCGCGGCCGGCAATGTAGCAAAGGCGTCCATGGCTCATGAAATCAACGTCGCCAAAGGCAGACGGTTGACAGCGAAATCTGGCAAACAGAGTTTGCGCCAGAATCATCCACTTAGGCGCCGCCGTGCAGGTCGAATGCCAGGCGCGCGCGCGGCCCTGTGCTCGACAGGGCCAGAAATCTCCTAATTCCATGATTCCAATAGCTCATTTCGGAACGGCGTGCCGGGCGAGGCGATGCCGCCGGGGCCAGCAGCCACCGTCCCGGACGCAGGAGACGGCAATCCGTCCACAGACTTATCCACATGACGGCGATCGATGACGGACCTTAAGCCCAGCGCCGCAGAGGTGGTCCGGGTCGCCGTCGACTGCCCGCTGCGCACCCTGCTCGACTACCTGCCGCCCGCCGGCCAGACCGTGCGAGCCCTGCCCGCCGGCGCCCGGGTACGCGTGCCCCTGGGCGCACGATCCGCCATCGGCGTCATCGTCGGCCATGCGCCGCGCTCCTCGCTCCCGGGCACCCGCCTGCGGGCCATCACCGCCCTGCTGGACCGCGAACCGCTCCTCGATGCGGCCCTGCTCGAGCTGCTGCAATGGACGGCCAGCTATTACCACCATCCACCGGGCGAAGTGGTGGCCGCGGCGCTCCCGGCGGCCCTGCGGGACGGGCACAGCGCGCTCGCCCAGGAGGAGTGGCTGGAGATCACGGCTGCGGGAGTCACGGCTAGCCTCGAGGGTGGAGCGCAGCGCGCGCCCCGCCAACGGCAGGTGCTGATGCTCCTGGCGGGCCACCCCGCCGGAATCAGCGCGGCGCAACTCGAAGCGCTGGCGCCCGGCTGGCGTCCGGCCGCTCGCGCGCTCGCGAAGCGCGGCTGGAGCCGCTCCGCCGTGCGGGATGCCGGCGATTCCGAGGCGACACCGGCGACCGCAACGGCCGGCGCGCCGGAACTCAGCCCGGCGCAACTGCTGGCGGTCGAGGCGATCGACGCCGCGGCCGGCCGCTATGGCGCCTTTCTCCTGCAGGGCGCGACCGGAAGCGGCAAGACGGAGGTCTACCTGCGCGCCGTGGCGCGCTGCCTCGAGCGCGGCGCGAACGCGCTGGTGCTGGTGCCCGAGATCGGCCTCACCCCGCAGCTGCTCGAACGATTTCGCACCCGGCTCCCGGTGCGCATGGCGGTGCTGCATTCGGCGCTGAGCGACGGCGAGCGGCTGGCCGCGTGGCGGGAAGCCCGTGCGGGGCGCGCACGCGTCGTGATCGGCACGCGCTCGGCCGTATTCGCCCCGATCCCGCGACTGGGGCTGATCACGGTCGATGAGGAACATGACAGTTCCTACAAGCAGCAGGAAGGCGGCTGCCGCTACTCGGCGCGCGACGTGGCGGTACGGCGCGCGCAGCAGGCCGCGGTGCCGGTCGTGCTCGGCTCGGCCACGCCGGCCCTCGAGTCGCTGCAGAACGTGCAGCTCGGACGCTACCGGCAACTGCCCCTGCCGCGGCGCGCCGACCAGGCGGCCGCGCCGCGCCTGGCGCTGATCGATCTGCGTGCCCATGCGGTGCATCAGGGGCTGGCCGGCCCTGTGACGCAGGCCATCGGGCGGCATCTTGCCGCGGACGGCCAGGTGCTGGTGTACCTGAACCGGCGCGGCTACGCACCGACGCTGCTGTGCACGAGCTGCGGCTGGATCGCACCCTGCAGTGAGTGCGACGCGCGGCTGACCGTCCATCGCGAGGCGGCGCAGCTGCGCTGTCACTGGTGCGGGGCGACGCAGCCCCTGCCGACCCGTTGCGCGCGCTGCGGCTTCGCGGTCAAGCCCGTGGGCCAGGGCACCGAACGCATTGCCGAGACGCTGGCGGCGATGTTTCCGGACGCTCCGCTGCTGCGGCTCGATCGGGACACGGCGCGCGGCGCGGCGGACATCGAGGCCGTGATGAATGCGCTGCTCGATGGCTCGGCGCGCATTCTGGTCGGCACGCAGATGGTGACCAAGGGACATCATTTCCCCGGCGTGTCGCTGGTCGCGGTGATCAACGCGGACCAGGGCCTGTTCAGCACCGACTATCGCGCCGCCGAGCGCCTGGCGCAGACCATCGTGCAGGTGGCCGGCCGCGCAGGCCGGGGTGCGCGCGCCGGCGAGGTGCTGATCCAGACCGAATATCCCGAGCACCCCCTGCTGCAAAGTCTCATCAGGGGCGGCTACGAGGCCTTTGCCGCCGGCGCACTGAGAGAACGCGAGGCCGCCCGCTGGCCCCCGTTCAGCCGCCTGGCGCTGCTGCGCGCCTCGGCGCGCAGCGCCGCCGAAGCGCTGGGTTTTCTGCGCGCCGCGCGCGAGTGCGCCGGCGAACGGCCACCGGTCCGGCTCCTCGGTCCCGTGAATGCCGCGATGGCCCGGCGCGCCGGGCGGCACCATGCCCAGCTGCTGGTCGAACATGCCGGGCGCGGCGAACTGCAGCGTTTTCTGGATTCGTGGCTGGAGCTGGTCGAGCGCCTGCCCGAGGCGCGGCGGGTGCGCTGGGCGATCGACGTCGATCCGCTGGATATCCAGTGAATGGCGCTTTTTGGGTAGACTGCGCGACCGAAGAACCTCGACCGCGAGTCCTCCCTGTGCTGCCAGATTCACCAGGCACCCCGACTTGAAAACCGAGCTCGAAGAGCTGCTGGCGCGGGCGCTTGAGCGCCTGCAGGGAGAGCTGCTGCGCGCGCCCGTGGAGCGCAGCGCCATCGTGGTGGAGCGCACGCGCGATGCCCAGCACGGGGATTTCAGCTGCAACATCGCCCTGCGCCTGGCGAAGAGCGCGGGCCACAGGCCCGCTGAACTCGCCGCCGCGATCGTGGCGGCGCTCCCGCCCAGCCCGCTGCTGTCGCGCGCGGAAGTGGCCGGAGCGGGATTCATCAACCTGTACCTCGCGGGCAACGCGCAGCGCGACGCACTTCGGCGCGTGTTCGAGCAGGGCGCGCGCTACGGCACCAGCCAGGCGGGCGCCGGCGCACGCGTGATCGTCGAGTTCGTCTCGGCCAATCCCACCGGGCCGCTGCACGTCGGCCACGGCCGCCAGGCGACCTACGGCGCGACGCTCGCCAAACTCCTGCAGGCCACCGGCCACAGCGTCCATCGCGAGTACTACATCAACGATGCGGGCCGCCAGGTCGACATCCTCGCCGTGAGCGTCTGGGTACGCTACCTGCAGGCCGGCGGCGTCGAGCTGCCCTTTCCGGTCAATGGCTATCGCGCCGACTACGTGCAGGGCATCGCGACGCGCCTGCACGCGCAGTGCGGACCTGCGCTGCAGCGCCCGGCGGCTGCGGTGCTCGCCGGGCTCCCCGCCGATGCCGCGGCGGGTGAACCCGAGGCCACTGCCGGCGAGAAGAAGGAGCGGTACATCGACGCGCTGATTGCGCGCATGCGTGAGCTCATCGGCGCTGCGGCCTACGAGGAAGTGCTCGAACTCGCGCTGGCCGCGATGCTGGCCGACATCCGCGAGGATCTGGCCGCCTACGGGGTCGAGTTCGAGCAATGGACCTCCGAGCGGGCCCTGGCGCGCTCCGGTGCCGTGGACCGCCTGCTCGCCCGCCTGGCCGGACAGCAGCAGACCTACACCCGGGA
>DASWFL010000222.1:0-6308 GCA_036394255.1 Steroidobacteraceae bacterium | reverse complement strand
AGCCGGCCACGCCGGCCGACAAGCCGGAGAGCTCACAGGTGGGCGTGCGGGTGTTCAGCGAGATCAACGCCTCGCTGTCGGCGATCACCGGCGTGTCGATGAACGACCCGGGCGTGCTGGCCACCTATGCGCTGGTCGAGCAGCAGCTGCCCTCGGTGCCCACGATCGAATCCTTCGTGGCCTCCCATCAGATCGGCATGGCGCAGCTGGCGATCCAGTATTGCGATGCGCTGGTGGAGTCAGGCCAGGCGGGGAGCTTCTTCCCCGGACTGCAGCTCAATGCCGCGCCCGCGACGGCCTTCGCCGACACCAGCCTGCTGATTGATCCGCTCCTGGCTCGCGGCGTCGGCATCAACATCGCGACGCAGCCGGCCGATAGCGACGTGCGCGCCGAGGTCAACAGCCTGGTAACCCTGCTCTCGAGCTGCGGGGCGGCCTGTGCCCCGGACCGCACCAAGACGATCACCAAGGCGGCCTGCGCCACCGTGCTCGGCAGCGCCGCGCTGCTGATCAAATAGGCGACCGCGTTAAAGGACCTGCGAGGCCGATTATGAAGATCCGACGCAAGCGAGCCCTGGGGTTGAACGAACCTCTTCGCCACCCCGATCACCCGCGGCCGGTGACCCGGCGTGAGTTCCTCGCCCAGGGATTCATCACCGGCAGCATTGCCTTCGCCGGCGCCTCGGCTTTCAGCCTGTTCGCGAACCCGCGCCAGGCCTACGCGGCGCTCTCGCCCGATATTGCCGCGCTCAAGATCAGTCCCTGCAACATCGTGCCGGGGGCCGGCAAGATCCCCTTCATCTGCTTCGATCTGGCCGGCGGCGCCAATATCGCCGGTTCCAACGTGCTGGTCGGACAGCAGGGCGGGCAGCTCGATTTCCTCTCGACCGCCGGGTACAGCAAACTCGGCCTGCCCGGCAATATGACGCCGAACGCCTCGATTGGCGCCGGCAGCTTCATCGATCGGCAGCTGGGCCTGGCGTTTCACTCCGACAGCGCTTTCCTGCGCGGCATACTGGAGCGCACGGCGGTGACCACACGCGCCAATGTCAACGGCGCGGTCATCGCCGCCATGAGCCAGAACGACACCGCCAACAACCCGCACAACCCGATGTACGGCATCTATTCGGCCGGTGCGCTGGGCGATCTGCTGGCGCTGATCGGCTCGGACAGTTCCGATTCCGGCGGCAATTCGATGGCCCCGTCGTACATGATGGACTCCACCGTGCGGCCCACCAAGGTGGATCGTTCCTCGGACGTCACCGGACTGGTCGACACCGGCAAGCTCGTCGGGCTCCTGAACCAGGCCGACGCCACCGCCGTGCTCGAATCCATCGAGCGCATCAGCCGCAAGAAGCTCGACAATACCGTGATCCGGAACGATGTCAGCGCCGATGCGGTCGTCAAGGATCTCGTGCAGTGCGGTTACGTCAAGTCCGCCGACCTGGCGGACCGCTACGGCAACGCCAAGGCGGCGCTCGACCCGGATATCGACGCGCTGATCGTCGGCCCGGCCGGGATCTTTACCCAGGCCGAATACGACGGTGACTCCGAAATCCGCAAGACCGCCGCCGTCATGAAAATGGTGGTCAACGGCTTTGCCGGCGCCGGCACCATCGAGATGGGCGGCTTTGATTACCACACCGGCGATCGCTCCACCGGCGAGGACCGCGACCTGCGGGCCGGCCGCTGCATGGGTGCCTGCATCGAGTACGCAGCCCGGCGCCACATGCCGCTCATGCTCTATGTGTTCAGCGACGGATCGCTGTCCTCCAATGGCATGATCGACAACTCGGCCGGCGGGCGTGGCAAGGGCGTGTGGACGGGCGACAATCAGTCGACGGCTGCAGCGTTCTTCCTGGTGTACAACCCCACCGGCCCCACTGCTGCCGCCACCAACCAGCTGGGCTACTTCACCGGCGACGGATCGGTCGCGAGCACCTCGAGCCCCGGAGCGAATGCGGTCAACCTGCTGGCGGAAATGGTGGTGCTCAATTACATGGCGCTGCACGGGCAGGAAGGCGCGTTCCAGAGCATGCGCTGGGCCAGCGGCGTGAGCACGGGTCTGGGCAGTATCGGGACCTACGCGAGCCTGATTGCGCTCCCGCAGATCGTCAGCGGGCCCGTGGCGCCAAGCTGATCCCGGGGCGGTTTCCCCCTGATCACGTGCGCCCGGGCCTGGACCCCACGCGGGCGCTGTCGCCCATCACCGACGCTCGTGGTGGTTCCACGGCGCCCCTACTTACCTCATCCTTGACCCGGCCTGGTGCGGCACCCGCTGTGACCGGCGTCATACCTGTGCGACGCGCTGGTCGCATCGGGAGCACAGATGATGTCAAATAGGACGCAGCGGCTGGCGATTTTTCGCTACTTCTAAGGAGCTGCTGGTGATCCGCTGTATTGGACGCTGTAGTCTGCTGGCCCTGTTGCTCGTGCTGGTACAACCCGCCACGGCCGCCGCCGCCGCGGTCGGGGAGCTGGCACCGGATTTCGCCTTGCCGGCCGCCACCGGCGGCAATGTGCGGCTCTCCGAGCATCGCGGGGAAGTCGTGCTGCTGGCATTCTGGAGCAGCCGCTGCGCGGTCTGCGCCACCCAGCTGTCGCGGCTCGGCGATCTGCAGACCACTTACCGTTCTGCGGGCCTGACTACACTGGCCATCAGCGTCGATGACGACATCAGTCGTGCCGCGCGCTTCGCGCGTGCGCACCCGGTGCGTTTCCCGATGCTCCTCGATCTGCGCAAGGGCGTGAGCCGTGCCTACGGCATCGAGCGGCTGCCGACCACGGTGCTGATTGACCGCCGCGGCCGGGTGCGTTTTCTGCAATCGGATGAATACGGGATTGATAACTCGTATGTCGCTCAGCTGCGCGAGTTGCTCGATGATCCGCTGTGAACCGTGCACGATCCGCCATACCCCGCTAGCCCCAACGGACCGCTCAACATGAGAACTGCAATTTCAACCTGGCAGCCGCTGGCGCCCGTGGTGCTGGCGATCTGCCTGGTCGCGCCGTGGGTCCGCGGCGCCGAGCCACCCGCGACGCCCGGGTCCGCGCCGGCCGCCGTCGCGGCTCCGGCACCGGCCGCCGCGGCGGGCGGCTCGAGCTCCGCGCCGGCACCCGCGAGTGACCCAGCCGGCGAGGGCGGCACGCGCGCACTCGATGAACAGGTCCAGGATCTCAAGCAACAGGTCGTCGATCTGAACAAGGACCTGTTCGTGCTCGAGGAGGAGCTGCTGTTTCCGGCCAACACGCAGGTCGCGGTGTTCCTGTCGATGGACGTGGGGGCCTTCTTCGGCCTCGACTCGGTCACGCTGCGGATCGACAACCGCGAGGTCATCAATTATCTCTACACACCGCGCGAAACCGCCGCGCTACTCAAGGGCGGCGTGCAGCGGCTCTACATCGGCAATCTCAAAGCCGGTACCCATGAACTGGTGGCCTTGTTTGGCGGCAAGGGACCGAACGATCGCGACTATCGCCGCGGCGCCTCGATCAAGTTCGAGAAGGGCGTCGGTGCGAAATATCTGGAGCTGAAGATTTCCGATCGGACGCGCCGCCAGCAACCAGAATTCGAGATCAAGGACTGGGAGTAGCCCCCCGATGTGGCGGCTGATCCTGCTATCGCTGGGCAGCGTGGTCGCGGTGCCGGCGGCGTGGGCGGCGGCGGCTCCGGTGACCGACGCCCTGACTGCCATCCGCGTGCAGGACCTGCATTACGGTGACGTGCTGTTCCGCTTCTACTCCGGCGATGAGTTCGAGGCCCTCACGCGCCTCGAGGCCTACGAGCACTGGAACCGCATGCCGCATCACGAGCAGGACGCGGCACTCCTGGCCGGCGGCCTGTACCTCTCGCTCGGCATGCACAACGAGGCGGGCAGGCGCTTTGAAGCGCTCCTGACGGACAAGGTTCCGGCCGCGCTGCGCAATCGCGCCTGGTTCTATCTCGCCAAGGTCTGGTACGCGCGCAGCTATTACGATCGCAGCGAACAGTCGCTCGGCCATATCAGCGGTGAACTGGCGCCAGGGCTCGAGGCTGAGCGACAGCACCTGCTGGTCAACGTACTCATGCGCCAGAACCGCTTCGACGAGGCGGCGACGCTGCTGGCGCATTGGCAGGGCCCGGCGGACTGGATGGCTTTTGCCCGGTTCAACCTCGGTGTCGCGCTGGTGCGCCAGAATCGCATGGAGGAGGCCGCGCCGGTACTGACCTCGGTCGGTACGATGCCGGCCGCCGGCAGCGAACTGCTCGCGCTGCGCGACAAGGCGAACCTGGCGCTCGGCTATGCCTGGCTGCAGGCCAAAAATCCCGCCGCGGCGCGTGTCGCGCTCGATCGGGTGCGCCTCGCCGGTCCCTATTCGACCCGTGCGCTGCTGGGGGTGGGTTGGGCGGACGCTGCGCTGGGCCAGTATCGTGTGGCGCTCACGCCCTGGACCGAGCTGCACAACCGCAATCTCCTCGACGCGGCGGTGCAGGAATCGTACCTCGCCGTGCCCTACGCCTACGGCAAGCTCAACGCCAACGCGCAGGCCGCCGAGCTCTACGAATCCGCGATCTCGTCCTTCAAGGCGGAGGCGCAGCGCATCGATGCGGCGGTCGCGCGCGTCGGGGATGGACACATGCTCGAGGATCTGCTGGGCGCCGACCAGGCGCCGGATCAGCAGGGGTGGTTCTGGCAGCTCCGCCAGCTGCCCGGTGCGCCGCAGTCGCGCTACCTGTACAGCCTGCTGGCCGAGAATGATTTCCAGGAGGGGCTCAAGAACTACCGCGACCTGGCCTACCTCGGCGGCACGCTCAAGCACTGGGATGAGAGCATGGACGCGTTCGCGGCGATGATCGCGACGCGCCAGCTGGCCGACGGGGAGCGATTGCCGCGGGCTGACGCCCTGCTGGCGGGCGATGCCCCGGCGAAGCTGCTCGCCGCCCGCGCCGCCATTGATTCGCGCCTCACCGCGATCGAGACCGGCGCGGATGTCGCGGCCCTGGGCAATGGCAAGGAACGCGCACAGTGGTCAAAGCTGCGCCAGCTCGAGAGCGCGTTGGGCAGCGCCAGCGGCGGCGACAGCGAGGACCTGCAAACCGAGCGCGACAAGATCCGCCTGATGAAGGGCGTGCTGTATTGGCGTTTCGATGCGCAGTTCAAGGAACGCAGTTATGCCGAGCGGCGCGCGCTGCGCGCCGTCGATGCCGCGCTGAATGAGGCCCAGAATCGCTGGGTGCGCGTACAGAAGGCGCGCGGCAGCGTGCCCTCCAATACCGGCGAGTTTGCCGCGCGCATCGCCGCGCTGGCCGAGCGCATCACCCAGCTCAGGCTCGCTCTGGCGAACTCCAGCCAGCAGCAGAGTCGCTATCTGGAGCTGCTCGCGAGCACGGCACTGCTGGAGCAGAAGGATCGGCTGGCGGCCTACGAGGTGCAGGCGCGCTTCGCGCTTGCCGACATCTACGATCGTGGCAACACGTCGGCCGCGCCGCCGCCGACCGAACCGGCGCCGGCGCCGGCGACGGAGTCTGCGCCGATTACGGAGCCTGCGCCGACCACGGAGCCTGCGCCGACCACGGAGCCTGCGCCGGCCAACGGAGGCAAGCCGTGAGCCGGCCGGCCCTTGCCCTTGCCGGTGGACTGGTGCTGCTGGCCGGTGCGTTGGGCCCGGGGTGGGCGCAGGATCGGACCCGGCGCAAAGCGGACGCCCCGGCCCCCACGGTGGGGGATCTGCAGCGGGGCGCCGCCAGCGCCATCCAGGTGCATCCGGATGCCACCCTGAACGGCAGCGCCGCCAAGGCCATGCAGGGCTACAGTGAATTCCT
This sequence comes from Steroidobacteraceae bacterium, assembly GCA_036394255.1. Taxonomy (GTDB): domain Bacteria; phylum Pseudomonadota; class Gammaproteobacteria; order Steroidobacterales; family Steroidobacteraceae; genus FEN-1191. Next base: position 505 of record DASWFL010000222.1, on the reverse strand, counting down.
GAAGCTGCAAAACTCCGACGCGAACCTGCGTGCCCAGGCCCTGCGGCGCCTGGGGGACCTGAACCTTGAGTCCGGCGAGCTCGAGCGCATGTCGAACGAGGTGTCACAGCTCGACACCCCGGGTGCCGAAGCGATCAGGCTGTATTCAATCCTGCTGAAGGCTTATCCCGACTACGCGCGCAACGACCAGGTGCTGTATCAGCTCGCGCGAGCCTATGAAACCACCGGGCAGAGCGATACTGCGCTCGCCACGCTCGATCGCATTGTCGCGCACTATCCGGGTGCCCGCGAAATTGCCGAAGTGCATTTCCGGCGCGGCGAATTGCTATTTTCCGCCAAGCGCTACCCCGAGGCGCAGTCTGCCTACGAGAAGGTGATCGCGCGCGGTGCCGGCGGGTCCAGCTTCTACGAGCAGAGCTTGTACAAGCACGGCTGGTCCCTGTTCAAGCAGTCCCAGAACCAGGCCTGCCTGCAGTCATTCCTGAAACTGCTCGATCGCACGCTG